>NZ_JBKWAE010000013.1:0-73289 GCF_046974225.1 Hominenteromicrobium sp.
CCTGCAAAAAACAGGCTGCTGGCTTTATTTTGTTTCAAGGCTGTATCCGACATCACGGATACAGCGCAGACGGATACTGGAATCTTTTCCTAAATTCAACTTGCGCCGAATTGACTGCACATGATGGCTGACAAGCTTCCGAGCCTCGCCATAGTCTGGCTCCTTCCAGATTTTTTCGTAAATCTGGTCATGTGTCAGCACTTGGTTTATGTTCTGAAAAAGGTACAGGAGAATCTCATACTCGGTTTTCGTGAGAGGGATCTCCCGCCCTTTGCAGAATACCCGGCGCTGGTTTTCCCTGATTTCCAAAGCAGAGGTACTCTGTTGTGACCTAAACTCCATCAGCTCTATACGAGAAGCGGATTGGGCCAGCCCCTGAACTTTGAGAAACGCATCCTCATCTCCATCCTCAAAGATCAAAAGCATGATTTTCACTTGACCTCTTCGCCCTGCCTTTCAATAGAACGCCTTAGTTTTTCAAAGGCTTCTGGACTGATTCCATGCTCCATCCGGCAGGCGTCCGCTTCCGCAGTTTTAGGATCTACGCCTGCCGCGATGAGCCGTTCCATGAAAAAGCAGTGGCGTTCATATACTGCTGCGGCAACCTGTTCTCCTGAAGATGTCAGGGAAAGTATGCCGCTTGAATCTTTACGCAGATATTTTGCCTTGGTTAATTCTTTTACAGCGCGGCTTACAGAGGGTTTTGTTACTTCCAAATACTCCGCAACATCTACACAACGGACATCCCCTTGTTTTTGAAAAAGGATATATACAGCTTCCAGATAGTCCTCCATGGATGATGTTAGACGCAGTCGGCACACCTCCCTTATCTATTAAAAGTAAAAGAGATAATCTATGAAAAATTACTTTAATTTAATTGCTGCAACGTCAACATGATTTGGAATACTGTTGAATGTGTAGGACTCTATCACCTCATTATTGAACACCGCATATTCGTTTCTGTAGTTCAACGGAATCACAACGCTGCTTTCATTTGCGGAATTAAGGGCAGTGGTAAAGATATTCTGAACAGTATCCGGATCATCTGTCTTGTAAAGGCCGGCAATCAGTTCTTTCGCTTCCTCTTCGCTCATTGTGGCAAGTGCTTTGGCGATCTGAGGATCAGTCGAATAAATTCCACTGGCATCTGTATAATCAGTAGAAGGATACATATTGGCGACAAATGTGTACGGATCATAGGGGAACCAATAGCTCATATACGCGGTGATTTCGTAGTTCCCTTCTGTAAACACCTGTTGCATAAATGCCATCAGGTCAATAGGATTCGTCGTGATTTCAATGCCAAGCTTTTTCATCGAATCCTGGAAGAAAAGCACTACCTTGTCATACACACCCGTGGAGGGATAAGTAATCGTAAAGGAAAGCTTTTTACCATCCTTTTCTCGGATGCCATCGCCATCCGTATCAGTCCAGCCGGACTTGTCCATCAGTTCAATGGCCGCATCCATATCATAGCTCGGAGTTGTCACATCTACCTCGCAATAGGGCATATCCGCAGGCATAACTGAATCTGCTTCCGTTCTCAAGCCCGAATAAATATTTTGAGCGATAGACTCTTTATCAATAGCCATCTGGATCGCTTTTCTGATATTGATATCATCCAATGGAGCCACTTCGTCGTTAAGCGCAATAAACTCTGTGACAAAATCAAAATCGGAAATTACGCCCGTAATGCCTTCCGTGCTGGACAGTTCCTGATAGGAAGCAGCATCCAATGTGTCAGAACCGATAATGAAGTCCACTTCTCCAGCCCTCATTGCAGCGACCTTGGATTCCGGAATAACTTTTACTGTGAAGGAATCTACATCCGGTTCTTCGCCCCAATAATTGGGATTGCGTACAAAAGTGTATTCCGTTGCAGTATCATTCACGCTCTCAAACATATAGGGACCTGTACCCGGCGTATGATTCATCAGATATTCTGAGTTCAAAGAACCGTCCTCATTGAAGGCGGATGCTGAAAGAATCCCTCTCGGCATTACCATGGACAAATCGTTGAGAACATTGTAATAAGGACGAGTCAAATGAAAGGAAACCGTGTATTCATCATCTACTGTGATCTCGGATGTCAACATATCAAGCTGCCCGTAATTGGAACTGGTTCCTATGACAGACTTCATATTGTCGAAATAGAGTTTCACAGCCTCCGCATTGAAGGGTGTTCCATCATTGAACTTTACATCTTCACGCAGATGGAAAGTATAGGTGAGTCCATCATCGGAATTTGTCCAGTCTGTAGCAAGGCAGGGCTGGTACTCTCCGTCCTGATATTTGACCAAAGGCTCATAAAAGTTGTTCATATAATATGTAGCCTCATAGGACTGTACCGCAGGGGCAAAGCCCATCGAAAAGTTTGCGCTTTGCGCAATAGAGATCGTTTGAGATGCGTTCTTGTCTGTTTGGCCATTACTGGAGGATGAGGGATCTGTATTGCTGCAACCAGCAAGAAGCGTCAACCCCATTACACAAGCCAAAAGAAGGGATAAAAGTTTTTTCATGTTTGTGCTCCTTTACATGTTTTTTATTGCAAAGCCTGCCTTTTTGAAAGGGCGGCCTTTACAAGCTCATTAGAATATGGTTCATGAAAATCCGAAAAGCTTTGCGGTTTGTAAACTGTCTCGATTATTTTCCCGAAACGCATCACATGAATGGTATCTGCCATATACATCGCAATGTCTAAATCGTGGGTAATAATCAAATAACTCAATCTCAACTCGTCCCGCAAATTCCGTAACAGATGCAAAATTTGCTTTCTTAATGTAACATCAAGCCCACTAAAAGATTCATCGAAAATAATGTGCTGTGGTTCTGTTGCCAAAGCACGCGCTACACAGAGCCTCTTTTGCTGACCACCAGAAAGTTCATCAGGGCGACGATTCAATATATCTCCCCCTAAATTAACCATGTCCAGCAATTCTTCGACTCTCTTTTTTCTGTCCTCTTTTCCCATATCCAATAAAAGATGGAGAGGTTCATCCAAAATTTGTAATACGTTTTGGTGAGGATCAAGAGAACTGGCTGCATCCTGCATGACAAGCTGCACTTTGCCTCGCATCTTTTGAAGCGTTTTTCTTTTGACGCCTGTCACTGTTAAATTATCTAAAGTAACTTTTCCGGCATCGGGGAGCTCGATATAGGACAAAATTCTGGCAAGTGTGCTTTTTCCACTTCCGCTTTCGCCTACGATGGCCGTGATACTGTTGTCGGCAAGCTCGATAGATACGCCTGACAGGGCTTCCAACAGGTCTTTTTTTCTACCCGGTATTTGATATTTCTTTATAATTCCTTCTGCCTTTAGCATAGCGCCTCCTGAAACAGTATACTTGCTTCCATCAATTGTTTTGTGTAATCATGCCGTGGTGTGGAGAGCACCTCATGGGTTCTACCCTGTTCAATGATTTCTCCCGATTTCATCACCGCAACACGGTCGCACAGTCTCGCTACTACACCAAAATCATGTGTGATAACCAGCATCGATACCCCTGATGTTTTTATTTTTTCCAGTTCATTTAAAATCAAATATTCACTGGCCGCATCTACGGCAGTGGTAATTTCGTCTGCAATAATCAGTTTCGAAGCCTGCTGCATAGTGAGAGCAATCATCACTCTCTGCAGCATGCCGCCCGAAAGCTCATCCGGATAACTGTTAAAAATTTTTTCCGCATCCGGCAAGTTCACACTGGCCAACGTATTCGTAAGTTCTCTACAAAAGTTGTGCCGTTCTTCTCTGGTATTGAATCGAAACCCCATTTCAAGTTGTTTTCCCAGCTTCACCATGGGAGCAAATGCAGTCATGGGATTCTGCGGTATCATACTGATCTGTTTTCCTCGATAGTCAGCCAGTTCTTTTGCATTCATGGAAAAGACATCTCTGCCATTCCAGCGAATTTCCCCTCTGATTTGAAAAGCACGAGAATTTAACAGCCGCATAATACACTTGCTGGTCATGCTTTTCCCGCTTCCGCTTTCTCCGATCAGCCCGAAGGTTTCTCCCTCGCCTACGGAAAAGCTGATGGAGTGAAGCAATTCCTCTTTTGTCAGTTTTGAGCGAACTGTTAAACAGTTGATATCAAGCATTTCTAACCCTCCCGTGGTGCGTAAATATCCCGCAAAGCCTCACCGAACAAATTAAATCCACCGGCTGTAAACAGGATACAAAGCCCCGGATAGACCAGAAGCTGCGGCTGACTGAAAATCAGTTGTTTGGCATTCACGAACATGGCGCCCCACTCTGCTGTTCCCGCCTCCAAGCCCAGCCCCAGAAAGGCGTAACTGGAAATCATAATGATAATGGAGGACAGTCCTGTACTGAATATCACCAAAAGATGTGGAAGGACATTTGGAATAATATGCCGGAATATAATCCGCAGTTCTGAACAGCCTGACATCCGGCAGGTGATAACATAAGGTTTTTGTTTTTCTCTGAGAACGTAGGTACGAACCACTCGTGCATTCCATACCCACATGGCAATTACAATGGATAGAATGATACTGAACACTTTTGATTCAAATAATCCCACCAGAGTAATGGCCACAAGAAAGGGTGGAAATGCCATAAAGATGTTAGAAACAACATCAAAAATCCGGTCAAGTACACCGCCCAGATAAGCGCAGACAGTAGCTACGACCGTACTGACAAGTGCCAAAATGATAAGCGAGGGCAGAGCGATAGACATAGATGACCGCGCGCCATAGAGCAATCGTGAAAATACGCAGCGCCCCATTTCATCTGTTCCAAGAGGATATTCTGAATCAGGTGCAGACAAAGCATGCGCGACGTTTAGCTCTGATGGATCATGCGGTGCTATAAAGGGCGCAAATGCCACAACAAAAAATACAATTAACATCATGGCCAACCCAAGCAGTGCCTGCGGTTTATGTAAAATTTTACGAATCATAAACCTTCTCCTTTGCTTTTCCGTGTGGGTTTAAAGCGATATTGACCAGATCCGCTATAAAATTAACCAGAACAAAAATGGCGGCTGTTAACAAAACACATGCGTTGATTGTAATAGTGTCCCGTGCATTTAACGCTGTTACCAACATAGAACCTATTCCCGGAATAGAAAAAACTGATTCCACCATTGCGCTGCCTGCTATCATAAACCCAAAACTTTGGGCGAGCATTGTTACCAAAGGGGGCAGTGCAAACCGGCTTACCATAAAAGCGATTCTGCGTTCCGAAACCCCACGTGAACGGGCATATAAAACGAAATCCTGACTATATCCCTCCAAAAGTGAAGAACGAAACACACGAATATTACCTGCCGCAACCGGGATTGCCAGAGCCAAAGCCGGAAGAATAAAATCTTTCATGCTGTCTGCCCCCATAATGCTGAAGATCGGAATCTGAACAGAAAAGGCCAGCAGGAGCATAAAACCAATCCAGTAATTGGGCAGAGACATGGAAACGATCCCAAACAAGTAAACTGTTTTATCGAATAATCCACCTTTTTTACTGGCAGATAGCACACCCAGAGGAATACTAAATATGGCTGCAAACAACAACGCCAATGATGCCATTGTGATGGTTGGCCCTAATGAGGCTGTCAGTTCTTCGATGATAGGGCGGCCTGTATTGTAGGAATTTCCAAAATCTCCATGTAACGCGTTCCACAGCCAAGAACCATATTGCTGGATCAGAGGTTTGTCAAGGCCCAATTCTTCCCGTACTAATTCAACCTGTTCTGGAGTGGGTCTTGAATACCGGCGCACAGCCAAAGCCTCAGCCGCATCTACAGGGGATAAATTTGTGTAGATGAAAGTCAAAATCGTGACGCCAAACAGCACAAGGAGAAATAAAGATAAGCGCGTCAATATTTTTTTGCTCATACTCCAACTCCCAAGGCTCCTTCTCCAGCAATACTCCAGCTTTCGGCTTTCTTCCTGCTTTGGACAAAATCCGCATAGATTCCATCCTGCTTTATCAAATCCTCATGTCTGCCGCGCTGTATGATACGGCCAGCCTCCAGAACAAGAATCTGATCCGCATGTTGAACGGTTTTGAGCCTGTGGGCAATCATAATAATCGTTTTATTATGCGTCAACGCTTCAATCGCTTCTTGAAGTTCAGCTTCATTTTCCGGGTCAACGTTGGCGGTAGCCTCATCCAAAATGATGATCGGGGAATCTTTCAACATGGCGCGTGCGATGGATAGGCGTTGACGCTCTCCACCGGAAATAGTAGCTCCACCTTCTCCGATCACCGTGTCGTAACCATCCGGAAGGGCAGAAATAAAGTCATGGCACCGGGCTGCCTTGGCAACCGCCACAACCTCTTCGTGAGTGGCACCGGGTTTTCCAAATTTAATATTGTTTTCAATCGTATCATTAAAGAGGTAGACCGTTTGAAATACCATACTAAAGTTTGCCATCAAGCTGTCCAACTGGTATTCCCTGATATCTGTCCCGCCCAATTTAACTGTTCCACTGTCCACATCCCAGAAACGAGCCATTAAACTGGTAAGAGTTGTTTTTCCTGATCCGGAGGGGCCAACGATTGCAGTGGTAGTCCCTTCCGGTATGGAAAAGCTGACATCATGGATAATTTCCCGTTCTCCATAAGAAAAACTGACATGTTCAAATGTAATATCCCTATTTTTCGTTTCTTGTTTTGTACCTTGTTCATCCATGCGGGGAGCATGATCAATCTGTTCCACTCTGTCAATGGAAGCGTCAATCATCGGAAGCATAAAGAACATTTCTCCGGCTGACTCAAGCTCGCTGTAAACAAGAAAAGCGGAAATCGCCATCATCAAGCAGGTAAATAAAGTCATAGCTCCACTTAAATATAGCCAGATAGAAAGAAGCACAGCCGCTACCGCAGCAATTCGCAACACAATTTGCTCCAGAACATTGTATGGGATACGCTTGCGCTCCAGCTTAAAGTTTTGATACTCCGTTTCCTCTATGGTTTTATTTAATGTTTGATTCGCCGCCTTATCGCCATGAAACGCACGAACAACGCTCATTCCCTGAATATATTCAAGAACGGAATCTACCAATTTGGTTTGTGCCTGCAAACGTCCGGGAGAAAGCTGACGGGATTTTTTCAGCAATTGTGAATTAACAAATAAAAACAACAGTACTCCTAATAAGAAAATCAACCCTATACGCCAATCAAAAAACAGAATCGCAATAGAAAATACAACAGTACGGATGATCCCCACCATCGTTCGGGCAATGACGGCAAACGACATACTCTCCAAATCTTCCATTGTAGAAGTTGCTGCAGCCGTAAGGCTTCCCAAGCTTTGACTATTGAAATAGCCCATCGGCATGTACTTCATACGTTCACCGATCCTGATTCTTTTTTCCTCACACATATGGTAATTGGCCTGTCCTTCACTGTTGTGGGCCAGATACCAGAAAACCGCAGCGCCTGTTACACTGACCAGCATGACGCCCAGTGCGGCCAATGCTGTTTCGCCTGTAACATTTTGTTCTACCAAGGCTCGCAGCACAACCAGCAAAGCAATAAACTGGATAGCTTCAAAAATACTGCGAAGCAGTTCATAACCCATTCCCTTATACCACGTCTTTTTCTGTTTTCCAGCAAAAGCAAAAAAACGTTTATATGCGTTAAACATTCTCAGCGCCTCCTTTCATACCGGCAGAGTCTTTTGCCTGTATATGCGCTTTCCACATATCTGTATAAAGCGGACAATTTTTCAGAAGTTCTTCATGAGTTCCAGTTGCGGCGATTTTTCCGTTTTCTACTACTGCAATCTGCTCAGACTGGATAATAGTCGATAACCTATGTGCAATAACAATCAAGGTCTTTCCTTTAGTAAGCCGGTTCACCGCATCCTGTATAACCGCTTCATTTTCCGGGTCAGTATAGGAAGTCGCTTCGTCGAGGATAACGACGGGTGCGTTTTTCATCATAGCTCTGGCAATGGCAATCCTCTGGCGTTCTCCACCGGACAAATGGCTTCCGGCTCCTCCCACAAGGGTTTCGTAACCGTGTTCGAGGCCCATAATAAACTCATGACAGCCTGCAGCTTTGGCGATTTCCTCCACTTCTTGGTCTGATGCGTTGGGATTACCCATACGAATGTTTTCTCGTACAGACACATTAAATAGAAAATTGTCTTGGGATACATATCCAATTAAATCCATTACTTGATCTGCGGGAATTTTTTTAATGTCAACCCCACCAATCGTAATTGTTCCTTCATCAATATCCCAATAAGAAGCAATCAATTTTGCGATGGTAGATTTACCGGAACCAGAAGGACCAACCAAAGCGGTTGTAGTTCCCTGTTCAATTTTTAAGTTTATACCCTTTAAGACTTGAGTATCCTTATATGCGAATTTCACATCGGTTAAAGTAATATCCAATCCGTTTAAGTTTTTATGTTGGAGTGGACGATCTAAATCCGGTTCTGATAAAATAGAACTGATTTCTCCAACGATGGTACTGATTTTGGAAAAGTCATCGGTTAAAAAGATTGCAGATACCAACGGGCCTACAATACCCAGCGATAAAATCATAATAGTGATGAAGGCAGCTGTGGTAAGGCTTCCGTTCATATAGAAAATACATCCAATGGGGAGTACCCCAATCAAAACAGCTGGCCAGATGGTCATCATAAGGGCTGAATACCCTTGTGTAGATTTCATCCAGTCAAGAATCAATTCTGCATTTTTATGAACAGCCTGCGTAAATTTCCCATAGGACACCGCGCTCTGGTTAAACGCTTTAATGACTTCAATCCCGTTGATGTATTCTACTGTGGTAGCACTCATGTGTTTACCTGCTTGTACGACTGCCCCGTATTTTTTAGGATATTCTTTCATTTGTGCCATATAGCACAGGATACCAATCGGAATAGTAATCAGAGAAACGAGAGCCATGCGCCAGTCTAAAACAAACAAGTAGATAATGACTGCGACAGGAACCAAAAGGTTAGAAGTCATTTCGGGAATGATATGCGCCAATGGAACCTCCATCTGTTCTACTCGCTCTACCATAGAACTTTTCAGTTTTCCCGATGGCGTATCGGTTAGATACCCCATAGAAACCTTTGTCAACTTCGAGGCAATCCTTCGCCGTATTTCAGATAAAACTGCAAACGTTGCTTCGTGCGAAGCTTTTGTCGAAAACCCATGAAATACAGACTTCATGATGAAAGCGACCAAAGCAACAGAACACCACAATAGGTATATAGAAAAATCCTGTTCTCCTACAATAAGCAAATTAATCATCTTTGCGACTGCAAAGTATGGTACAATACCACTGGCCACCCCCAACACAGATAAAACCACGGAGCAAAGGAATCCACCCTTATGCGGACGGATGAAATCCATGATCCCAATAGATGAAGTTTGCTTCATAAAAAATCCTCCTTTCGTTAGCTGTAGCTAACCATTGCGTCTAAAAAAAGCCGATAACTTGTAAGATTCCTGTCTTACAAATTATCGGCTCTGCGTCTTAGCGTCTGGCTCTAACGATACTATTTTATTTTCTTGAACATCTATGATATGTTCATGTCCACACTTAGGGCAAAACAACGGAAAACGCTTTAATACTGTATCTCTGTTTACCTTCGTTCTCGTTTTATTGCCGCAGACAGGACAATGAACCCAGCCGGATGAATCAATCCACCCACTCAAAAGCATCACCCCGCATTTTCTTCAAAAATCGTCTTCCATCCGGCATTATAAAACCTTCTCATTCTTTGGATATGCTCGACAGCCTGATCTTGGGGCATATCATGAATAACCACTTCAAATAGTCCGGCATAAAAAGCACTGGACAGAAGGTGCGCCAGTTCCGGCGTAAGCCGTCCGGAGGAAAGCGCGTCATTTCCTGTCTGTTCAATAAACTGCATGGTACAGGAAATATCCAATTCAATAATCCGATGGATAAATTCCTGATATGTGCTATTCTCTCCACTGGTAAGAATCAGCTTAAACTCGTCGAAATGATCGTAGATATATGCAATTACCTTAGAAAAGCCGTCGTTTCCAAAGGTCATAACCTTTTCTTTCTGCTCATCTGATGAAAGTATTTTAAAGCGATGGAGTTCCCCTTCGAGTAAATTACAAAATTCATCAGCCGTTGGCCCTACTAAAGCGCAATACAGACTTTTCTTATCAGGATATCGGATATAGATAGCGCCTTTGCTGGAGCCTGCTTTTTCCGCAATCACCTGCAGCGAAGCGTTCTCATATCCACTCTTTAAGAACTCTTTTTTAGCTGATTCAAGCAATTTTTCAGTAACGCCCTCCACACGTTTTGCCATTCCATCAACTCCAAACTCGAATTTATAGGTTGATTTTGTAAACAGATTAAAACCTTCGGTTTCAATCCAACGGTTTTAATATACTGCTTTTTTTGAAAACTGTCAAGTTAATTGTCTCACAAAGTTAGTTTCTTCTAACCTCGAAAAATAATGCAATTTGCACATATAGAAAGAGCCGAATAAAATTAGTTTACTCGGCTCTTTACAGCATAACAGATTCTATTTTTTCTATTTTGCAAACTCCTGCATAATCAAGTTGAGAATTTCCTGCTGACCCGTAGATAATCCCCCGGCCTTCGGCTTAGTGCTTTGTTTCAATTCTTTTACCAGCCGACGAACCAAATCGCGCTGCTCATCCGTCATATCCGTTAAAAGCACCTGATCCTTTTTATCAAACCCAACCAAGTAGTCTAACGAAACATCGTAAATCCTTGCCATAGTGGTGAGGACATCCAGCGTGGGGATTTTGATATTGTTTTCATAGTTGCTGATTACCGATCCGGCCCGGCCTACCCGACGCCCAAGTTCCTCCTGAGAAATACCATGCTTTTCCCGCAGCATCCGCAAATGATTTCCAAAATCAAACATCCCTATCACCTCGCTCTGTCCTGTGATTTCGTGTATAGCTATATTTTACTCCGTTGACCTTCGCGTCTGGCTAAGTGTATAATAAAAGTATTTAGCGAATCGCTAAGATTATGAGCGAATATTTTTCCGATTTGCGATGAAAAGGGAGCCGAGAAGCCCATAAGAAAGGTTTTTTGGCATAAAACCGCCCGAAAGAAATAGGGCGGGCTGTTCGTAAAGAGGGAGTGGAGTAACTGTGGTGAGAGGACTCACGCCCCTTTATTTTCCCTGTAATGGCAACACAGAAAAAGGCGCTTTCCCAACCTTTTATGATGAAATCACCCTGCCGAATGTTGTAAAATATACTTGTTATCAAGCTGACGATTTCAAAAGGTCAGATCGGGCTACATTCCCCATTATTGTGGCAGCGTATGCCCAAAACCCTTTATACAAGAGAAATCCATATCCAGAATTCATGCACTGAAAGGAGTATCCAAATGCCAAAAGTAATGATCATTGAATGCAGTGATGAAGAAGCCGACCGTTTGGTTGAGCAGATCAAGAGCATTATTGCCGAACCCCAATACCAGCCATTTCGAGGGCCGGGAAAGGTTTATGAATTCGGCTCATTGCGGATTGACCAGCCCAAGCGGGAAGTAACCCTCCATGGTAATGCTGTAAAACTAAACCATCGGGAATTCGAAATCCTCGGCTTATTTGCTTCCCATCCGAATCAGGCCCTTTCTGCGTCTTTTCTCCACAATGCCGTTTGGCTTCATCCAGATTCGGAGCATGGAGAGGAAGAAGCTGCCGCCTATGTGCGAAGCCTGCAGGAAAAACTCGGCCTGAATAAATCGAACCCCACCTGCCGGATCGTTGAAGGTACCTGTGCAGAGAAAAAAGGCTGTTGTTTTACCTTTTTGGTTGATTAAATAAATATTCTTGTTCTTTTGTCATGTAATGTAGATAAAAGCACTACGAAATATGCAAATGAAAGGAGAATCGAATCAGAAAAGTAGTTTTTCTCTTTTATACTGTCCCCATCTAAATTTATATGGGGAAATATGGAAATAAAACAACGTCCGCTTTCCCCATGCAGAGGGGATGGCGACAATGCGGCGAAAACCACCGCACACAGAAAGGGCTGCAGCTTCATACGAAGCTGCAGCCCTTTTTCGTTCGACATTATCTCATTTTAATTTACCATTAAATGCCAATTTCGAGGAAACAGCCTCGCTATGCGCATTCGCCTGCGGGCGGGTGCGCTTTTTTCATGTTTTTAGAAAGAGGTCATGGCTAAGAACTCATAGCGGCAGGCCGCCGCCCCGACAATCTGAATTTTTCAAAATTTCAGATTGATCGGAGGAAACAGCCATGGCTTACAACAAAGCCAGAGCCGAAAAACAGTGGCTCAAATGGAAAGAAGCAGAAGAAAGAAAACTCAGAGAACTCGGCGTGGATGAGGACACCATCCAACGCCTGCATACATACGATTGGGCGCAGTTCAATAAGGAACGGCAGTACCTGCAGCGACAGGTAGAATGGTCACATTATGTGGACTGGGTTTCAGCACAGGATCTGGAACTGCCCGTCGAGGATACCGAAGCCCTGCTGGACAGCATCGAGGATATGGAGCTTTTTTCTTTGCTACACAATATGGACAAGCTCACCCTCGAAATCCTCTTCATGAAGATGGACGGATACGGCAGCAAGGAAATCTCAGAGAAAACCGGCCTGTCAGTAAACGCCATTGATCTGCGGATTTTCAAACTCAAGAAAAAATTAAAAAATTTTTTATAAGCGGAAAGATTCCGGCCTTTTTCCTGGGCTATAGGGCGAACGGGGAAAAAGAAACGTTCGCCTTGCAGCTTGAAAAGTAAATACCAGCCATGCGGGTACGTTCCCGCCTGAGCGAGCGACTAAAAGTTTGTTATGCACAAACTTCGGAAAAAGCGCCATGACGAGCCGCACGCAAGCTGCCTCCCTTTTCAGGGATGGCGGCTTGTGTTGTTGGCTTTGAGCGATGCATTTTGACCGGAAAGAGGGGGTAGTTTCCCTTTTCGCCACGACCTTGGGCGGGGTATTATGATACGCGCTATCGTTTTGCCCACACGTCAGATGGGCTGGCCGACCTTGGGTTGTAATCAGCAAGACCTTCGGGGAGCCAGTGAACGGCTTGTCAACTGCAAGCCTGCCCGCATGGTTCCCAAGGTTGCCGGGGGGCGAGCAGCAAATACGGCACATCAAATTCAACCCTTTTATTTTTATTCAGATTGCCGTTGACGGCGAATCCGTGCGGCGCAGGTTTTCTGCGCCGCATCAGTTTGCCGCCAACGCACAAGAGCAAATTGCTCTAAGGAGAATGTGCCGAAATGAACAAGAGCCTGAAAGAGCAGGCCCATGGAGAGATCGAACGGATCTTCCGAATCCTTCTCCCTCAAAACGGGCTGGCAGTTCGGGAAGAACAGATTACCCTCTGCCACGCCATGCTGGATACCCTGCTCAAAAACAATATCGCTTTATGCGACGCGGGAGTCGGGATTGGCAAGACCTACGCCTACCTGACCGCCTGCATTTTACTGAAGAAGTTTGCCCCGCACGGGCCTGCCGGTTCCCAGCCAGTAGTGGTCTCCACCTCCAGCGTTGCCCTGCAGGACGCCATCATCGGGGAGTACATCCCATTTTTGTCCCGGATTTTTCTGGAGAACCGCATTATTCAAAAACCCATCCGGGCGATGGTGCGAAAAGGCAAGGAACGCTTTGTCTGCGATGTCCGTCTTTCTCATCGGTTGGAAGCCGTGAAACATAAGAAAAAGAATGCGGAGCAGATGAAAGCCCTGCTCTCCCTTCGCACCTATTATGATTTAGACGCCGTAACCGGCCTCAGTGGATTTGACAGGCGGCAGGTATGCGTCCCCAAGGTTTGTGAGAAAAGCTGTTCGCTGCGAAATGCCTGCCGGTACCATCAATACCTGAAGGAAGCCCGAAGCGCGGAGATTTTCGTCCAGATCTGCAACCACAACTATCTGCTGGCCGACGCTGCCCACCGTTTGCAGGAAATGCGGCCCCTTCTCAATGATTACCGGGCTTTGGTGATCGACGAGGCCCACAAGCTGCCGGACGCAGCACGCCAGATGTACGGGCAGAGTTTGTCTGCGGAGGATTTCCGTGAACTCTGCGACCTGCTGGCAAAAGAAAAATATATCCTTGCTTCCCAGCGTCTGCGGGAAAAGTTCCGCGCTCTCATGGGGGCCATGTGCCGGGGCGAACTGCTGGAAGAAGCCCAGCGCACCGCCTTTATTTTAACGCCGGATCGGGAAGCGGCCCTTCGAGATTGTCTTTCCCTCCTTCGGCAGCTTCAAAAACAGCTTGCCCCGCACCTCCCACGGTGGCTTCTTTACCGGCTGGGAACAACAGAGCAGGCCCTCGGCCTGTTTTTTACCGGGGACCGAAAATACATCCTCTACATCCAGTACGACAGGGACGGAAGCCCCAGCCTCTGCGCCGCCAGCCGGGAACTGCCGGAGCAGCTGCGCCGGGCGCTGTGGCTGAAGGACGTCCCCGCCATCCTGACCTCCGGCACCCTCATGGCTGGCGGCAGCTTTGAACGCACAAAAAAGGTCATGGGGCTGTCCTTAAATCAGCGGCTGGAGGATTTTATTGCGGTTTCGCCCTTCAATTATGAGGAAAACTGCCTTCTTTACATCCCAAATGATCTTCCCAAAACACAGATGGGCAGTGAACAGGAAGCTAAGTGTCTGGCAGAGCAGATCTGCCGTTTAGTGGAAGCCACGCATGGCCACACTCTGGTGCTTTTTACTTCCTATTCCCTCATGGGCGCTGTTTACAATCAGGTAAAAGACCGGCTGTCTTTTCCCTTGATGGAAGTATGGCGGCACTCGCAGGACGTCATCCACCAGTTCAAACAGGCCAGCAACGCTGTGCTGTTCGCGGCGGGCTCTTGTTGGGAAGGTGTGGACTTTCCCGGCGATATGGTGTCGTCGCTCATACTTGTGCGGCTGCCGTTCCCTGTTCCCGATCCATTGAGCGAAGCGGAACGGGAGCAGTACCCAACGCTGCAGGATTATATCAAAACCGTAGTAATCCCCGATATGCAGGTAAAGCTGCGGCAGGGCTTCGGGCGGGCCATCCGCACCGAAACCGACACCTGCGTGGTGAGCATTTTGGACTATCGGGCAGCCCCCGGAGAACGGTATCACAAGGCTGTGCTGGAAACCCTGCCGAACCTTCGGCTCACCAGAAAAATCGAAGATGTCGAGGAATTCATCCGGGCAAAGAAAGGCCCGGATTATTTTATGCCATAAAGGAGATTGACATAGATGAACAGAAAAACAGAAACGGCGGGATTTCCCTACGCAGACCGCCCCATGTGGTTATACAGCCGCAGCAGCGATAAAAGGATGTTCGTCCTGATTCAGCAGATGCGGAATCTCTTAGAGGAAGCCAATCATCGGGAATATACCGTTGTAGGTACTTCTCAGGATATGGGTACCGGCAGAAGCATGGCCCGCATGGGCCTGAAGCAGATGATGCGGAGTGTGCAGGGCGGCTTCGTCCGCGCTGTGCTTGTGCGGGATTTATCCCGCCTGAGCCACGATCCCGCCATCCTGATTCAAATACTGGAATTTTTGCAGGATCACGACGCGGTACTGATCACCACCGAGAGCGACCTGCGGTATGAGCTTTACGTCAAGGGACTGGAAAACCGCTTTTTCCAGAGGGCAGCCAAAAAGGGCCTCCATTTGCCATGGTGAAGGGGGCTGAATTTATGCGTGTTACTTACAATCCAGAAGCGCCCTCACCTCTCATAGTCAATGAAATTAAATATTATATGGCGCTTTCGGCCTTGAAAAAGATGCTGGCCGATAGCGTCATAACCTCTGAAAATTACAAGAAAGCGACTGTTGCTATTGCCGAAAGATACCGGGTTTTGCGATACGATATTTAGTGGTTATCGTGATAGCTTTGTACCAGCCGTTGTGGTAATGTTGTTGCTGCGGGGTGGTCACAATAGATGCCGCCCAAGAAAGCGCAGAAAGGGCGGTGCGGAGAATGCCACAGGTGCAGATCATAGAACCTACGATAAGACCACAGAAACAGAAAATCCGGGTTTGTGCCTATGCCCGTGTGAGCAGCAACTCCGATGATCAATTGAACTCCTTTTCCGCGCAGGTCGAATATTTCACCCAACTAATACAAGCCCACAGCGATTGGGAATTCATTGACATCTATGCTGACGAGGGCATAACCGGTACCAGAGCCGACAAGCGCGACGATTTCCAACGGATGATGCGGGACTGCAGAGCTGGGAGGATTGACCGCATACTGGTTAAATCCATTTCCCGATTCGGAAGAAACAGCGCCGACTGCATTGAAGCCGTTCGGGAACTGAAAATGTTGGGAATAGCTGTTGCGTTTGAAAAAGAAGGCATTGATACAGGCCGCATGACCAATGAAATGTACTTTTCCATGTACAGTGCATTCTCACAAGAAGAATCCACTTCCATTGCGAAGAATATGCGTAAAGGCGCAGTCATGCGGATGAAAAATGGAACCTACCGTCTATCCCAAGCGCCTTATGGCTACCGCTTAGATGAAAAAGGCGGTTTTCTGATTTGCCCGGAAGAAGCGAAGGTTGTCCGAAAGATATTTGGGGACTTTCTCTCAGGGAAAAGCATTCGAGAAATCGCCAATGAACTTGCACAGGCCCAAGTGCCAAAGCTGAAAGGGAACCCCGTGTGGAGTGCCACCGGGGTTTCTTATATTTTAACCAACGAACGCTATATGGGAGATGAATTGTTCCAGAAACGCTTCACCACTGACGCATTTCCTTTTAAGAAAGTAAAGAACCGTGGCGAGAAAAGCCAATTTTATGCGGAGAATACCCATGAAGCTATCGTCAGCCCCAATGTATTTCGTCTGGCGCAGGAACTTCTAAAAAAGAAAAATCAACTCCATGGACGGAAAAAGGAAATCCAGACCTATACTTTCTCCAAAATGCTGGAGTGCGGCGAGTGTGGAAGCACATTCTGCAGGCGGGTAACCAAAGCCGGAACTGTAGTATGGGCCTGTTATCGGCATTTCCGTGACAAAAAATTGTGCGCCATAGAAAATGTGCAGGAGTCCGAAGTGGAATCCGCATTCGTTACCTTATATAACAAGCTGGGGAGAAATCGCTCAGAGATTTTAACCCCATTCATTACGCAGGTGGAAAAACTGCGTGATAAAAATTTCATGTCCCATCCGGGGGCCATGCAGTTGAACAAAGAAATAGCGGATCTGTTGGAGCAGAATCATGCGCTGGCTACTTTGAGAGCAAAAGAGTGCATTGATTCTGCTTTTTATATGAGTGAAACCAATACCAATAACACCAAGCTGGAAAATTTGCGGAAGGAGCTCCAGCGATACCGTGACTTAAACGACTACCATGAAATACTCAATGGAAGCTACCTGCTTCTAAAAATTTTTGAAGAGCAGGAAAGTATCTCAGAGTTTGAGCCTGTAGCTTTCCGCAATATGGTTATTAAAGTGAGGATTTTTTCAGACACCATCTGTTTCCGGTTAATCAACGGGATGGAATTGGCTGAAAGAAGATAGGAGTTGTACCAATGAAAAAGAAAAGATACCTGCCCTTCGGATATCAAATGGAAAAGGGAGAAATCATCCCGCACCCTGACGAGGGACCTTTGGTACAGGCTATCTTTTCAAAATACCTTGAAAGGACCGCCCTTTCAACACTCGCCAAATATGCCTCCTTGTCGGGCATTCCTTATCGGGAAGGAGCCGGGCAGTGGAATAAAGCCATGGTTTGCCGGATTTTGGACAATTCCAAGTATGCAGGCGATGAAGGATTCCCGCCGCTGATTTCAAAGGAACAGTTGGAAGAAGCAGCTTTCCTCAGAGCAGCCAAGGCAAAGCAATATGGCGGCAGCCTGCCTGTGGAAATGAAAAAAATCCGCCAGCAGATCTGCTGCGGAAACTGTGGGCAAATCCTCAAGCGAGTCAATATGCGGACAGGATACATCTTGTGGGAATGCCCAAAATGCGGGATAAGCACAGACTACATACCAGACGAACTATTGCTGCAAAGCGTGACTGCCCTATTAAACCGGGCAATTAAAAACCGGGAAAAGCTGAAACCGGAAGAAAGGCATTGTGAATGCTTATCCATCGAAGTCCTCCGGTTGAACAATGAAATTGACCGGCAGATGACCAATCCCCGCGCTAATGCGGATCAACTGCTCCAGCTTATCATGGATTGTGCCAAAGCGAAATACGAAGTCAGCGAAAGCGGTGCTTCGGAGCAGATGACTCAGCTTATACAGGAACGGCTGGCCGATCAACCCCTGATTTCCGATTTCGACTACGACCTGTTTAGCAGCATAACAGAGAAAATCCTTATTCAGCCAAATGCTTCCGTTCACCTTCAACTGCGAAACGGAAAAATGATATAGCCTACCGGAAAGGAGCGTTTATATGGAGCCACAAGCCCCCATCAGGCAGAAAATCATCCGGGAGATTAAACCCTCCCCAGTGCTGCAGGCCCGAACCCGCAATCACAAGCTAAGGGTAGCGGCTTACTGCCGAGTCAGTACAGAGCAGGAAGAACAGCAGACCAGTATCGAAAACCAAATCACCTATTACGATGATTTGATTCGTTCAAATCCTGAGTGGGAATATGCTGGCGTTTTTTCAGACGATGGCATCAGCGGAACCAGAGATGAGAACCGCCCCGGTTTTATGGAAATGATAAAGCAGTGCAAAAAAGGGAAAATCGACATGATACTGGCAAAGTCGCTATCCAGATTTTCCCGAAATACCCTGCAATGCATTTCGTACATACGAATGCTCAAGGATCGGGGCATTATCATCCGGTTTGAAAAAGAAGGACTGGACACCTCCCGTGTAACAAGCGAAATATTCTTCACATGGACCAGTGCTTTCGCCCAAGGCGAAAGCGAATCTCTGAGCAACAATGTTAAATGGGGCAAACGAAAAGGGTACAGTCAAGGAAATTTCGCCTTTCCCTATAAGAATATGCTGGGCTATAAAAAAGGAGAGGACGGAGAGCCGGAGATTGTGCCGGAAGAAGCAGAACATATCAAAATGATTTTTAACCTGTTCTTGCTGGGCCGCAGCCTGCGTCAGATCAAGGAAGCCTTGGAACGGCGAAACATACTGACGCCGCGGGGGAATCCAGAATGGGGATTGTCCAGTATTGAACATATCCTGCGAAATGAAAAATATATGGGCGATGTACTGCTGCAAAAGAGTTACACCGTAGACTTCCTGACTAAGAAAAAGAAGAAAAACAACGGGGAGCTCACCCAATATTACATCACTGACAACCATCCGGCGATTATCTCTCGTGAGGATTTCCTAAATGTCCAGCTTGAACTGACCAGAAGGAACAGCAAAAAGAAGGTTTCCCAAAAGAAAACCAAGAGTGCGCTGGGCAAATACTGCAGCAAGTATGCACTTTCCGAAAGGCTGGTTTGCGGGGAATGCGGTTCCATGTATCGCCGGACCACATGGGTAAAAAAGGGCAAGAAGAAAGTAGTCTGGCGCTGCATCAGTCGATTGGAATTCGGAACAAAATACTGCCAGCATTCACCAACCATATCGGAAGAAGCCTTGCATCAGGCAATCCTCCAATGTATTCAAAAAGTGGTCGAGGACAAAGAAGATATCCTGAAAAATCTGCGTGATGTTCAAGAAAACATTATCCTGTTTTCCGGGAATCAAATCACACCGCAATCACTGGAAAAGCAAATAGACAAGTTGCAGCAGGAAATGTCGGCCTTAGTTAAAATTATCGCGCAGGGTGGCGATAGCGAATTCTATGCCGCCAAGTTACGGCAGCTTTCTGAACAGAAAATGGGCCTTACCAGCCAACTGCAGGAAATCCAGAAAAAGAAGATGGCAGATCAGGCACAGGAATACCAGTACCAACAAGCCTTGCTTTATATCAACAATGAGGAAAACTTGAACCTTACTGAATTTAACGATGACTTTATCCGAAGAATTATTGAACAGATAACAGTTCTCTCTGCCACCCAAATCAGAATACGGTTTGTCGGCGGATATGAGCAGGACGCAAACCTGCCATTGAAAAAATAGGTTGCCTGCAAAAAAATAGCACCGATGTCCTCAATACGGGGGCATCGGTGCTATTTTTTTGTGGGTAACTGTTTGGCCCATAACCCTCTTAACATACCATAACATCTCCTGAAATTTTTTTGTCGAAAAGACTGGACAGGACTTGGGATGTATGCTATAATAATTATACAGAAATTTTGTTGCAGAGTTTACCACGATTCCGGTTAAGCCAAGCGCAAAATTTTGGGCAAAAAAATTTATTTTTTAAGTTTTTTGCCGTTTCTCAGTTGAATACAAGGGGGGATCTAAAGTGTCCACCCCTTCCAGAAAAAAGGACTTTGCATTTTGCAAAGTCCTTTTTCAATGAAACGAATCCCTTCGGTATGTGAAATTGCCCTGCGGGCAGTGAAATGCGCTGCGTCTCCAAATCACCCATGGTTCTGCGCCATCACGCCGACCAACGCGTGCGGCACATAGGGCTCTTCAAGGTATGCAATCTCATCAGCGGTGAGCCTCAATTCAACGGCGTTCACAAGCCCCGTGATGTGCGAAAGATTCGTTGCGCCGCAGATGGGCGACGCAACCTTCGTCAGCAGCCACGCGAGCGCGATCTCCGTCATGGTACAGCCGCGCTTCTCGGCCAGCTCCGCCACACGGTCAATGATCACACCGTCGGTCTCGGCGGTCTTGTCGTACTTAAATTTCGCGTAATTGTCTTCCTCAAGGCGCTTGGAGCTCTCACCAGGATGCCTCGAGAGCCGCCCTGCGGCGAGTGCACTGTATGGCGTCATCGCAATGTTCTCCGCCTTGCAGAATGGCGCCATTTCGCGCTCCTCCTCGCGGAAAATGAGATTATAATGCCCTTGAACGGACACAAACTCCGCCATGCCGTGCATACGGGCGTAGTAATTCGCCTGCGCCAGCTGCCACGCATAGCAGTTCGAGATGCCGATGGCGCGGACCTTGCCGGCCTTCACCGCGTCGTTCAGCCCCTCCATAATCTCCTCAATGGGCGTGCGATAATCCCACATGTGGCAGATGTACAGATCAACGTAGTCCATACCGAGACGCTTCAGGCTTGCATCGAGGCAGTTTTTCACGTGCTGCTGCCCCGTCACGTCGTTTGCAATCTCCTCGTCGGTGCGCGGCTCAAATTTCGTCGCCAGCACCACGTCCTCGCGGCGGGCAAAATCGCGCAGCACACGGCCGACAAACATCTCGCTCGTGCCGCCTTGGTAGCTCATCGCCGTGTCAAAAAAGTTGATGCCGTTCTCGAGCGCCGCTTTGATGATCTCGTTGGAGCTTTCCTCATCCAGCGTCCAGCGGTGCTGCCCCGCGGCCGCTTCGCCAAAGCCCATGCAGCCAAGGCAAATGCGCGAAACATTCAGGTCAGAGTTGCCGAGTTTTACGTATTCCATGTGTCTTCCCCTTTTCTATAAAAATTCGTGATTTCTTGCTTTCAGTATACTAAACCATCAAAAGAATGTCCAATACTTATTTTTTATCCTTCTCCATGCCGGAAATGTATTTCTTCGCAAAATCGAGGAACGCGTTCGTCAGCGGTGAGAGCACACGGTTCTTTTTCCAAACGAGCACCGTCGCGGCGCGGATCGGCGGCTGCAGCGGCACGAATTTCAGGCCGTTATGCTGCAGGTCGAGCTTCAGCGTGAACAGCACGCCGTTTTCGCGGCGAATGACCGAGGCCATGTTGTATTGCAAATCGCCGTGCGCGATAATGTTGAGCCGGTCCGCGCTGTCGCCGAACCAGTTCACAATCTCACTGCGGATCTGGTCCCGGCGCGAAAACACCGCCGGGTACGGCACAATGTCCTGTGGCGTCAAATACGGCTTCTGCGCCAGCGGCGAATCCGACCGCACCAGCGCGTTCCACGTTTCCGGCACCGGGAAGTGCAGAAAATCATACTTGCTGATTTCCACCGGCTCCAACAGCAAGCCGATGTCCAACGTGCCACGTTCAATGCGCTCCTTAATGTTATCGGAGTTGCCGCTATAAATGCTGTACGTCACGTTCGGGTGCTCGGCGCGAAACGCCGCCAGAATGCCGGAAAGATGGCAGGAGCCGTGGTACTCGCCGCTGCCGATGGAAATTTCACCGGTCAGCATTGCCTCCTGCTTTAATTCCCGCTTCGTCATTTCGGAAAGCGTCACGATTTCCTCTGCGCGGCGGCGGAATAACATACCCTCCTCCGTCAACGTGACGCTGTGGTTGTTGCGGCTGAACAGCTTCACGCCAAGCTCCTGCTCCAGCCCCATCAGCTGGCGGGAAAGTGTGGGCTGTGTGATATGTAAAAGCTGCGCCGCCTTCGTGATGTTCTCCTCACGCACAACAGCCAGAAAATACTGCAAGACTCGTATATCCATAGATCTGAAAGCAGCCTCCTAAACCTCGGGCGGCAAACGCGCACCCTTTATATTTCGTATTATAGCACGCCTGTCATGCCCATTTCAATACAGCGCATTGTTCAAGTTGTGCAGACAAATCTTGTGCAACTTCAATAAAGTTTTGCGCCTTATGTAAATCTTCTGTTCAGTTTTAAAATCAAATCTTACAAATCTCTTTATAAATGCAAAAAAGCTGCAAAAGCCCTTGTAAATCCAGAAAAGTTGCGCTAAAATAGTAATCCGCGCTGGGGTATTTCTTATTTATATGAGCGTGCTCATGTACGCATATACGCACATGATTTGGATTTTTATGATTTCGTAATTTTTTGAAACGGTTTTACCGGATCACGGTATGCGGCCGCGGTCCACAGGAGGTGCATTTATCTGCAAGTATTCAGAGCACTGAAAAAGGGATTTTTAGAGCTTACCCCAAACGAAAAGGTCTTGCTTGTTTTAACGGCTTCCATTTTCCTCACCGTCTATGCCGAGATGCTGGCGCTGCTTTTATTGCCGTTTTACATTGCCGCCACGAAGCAGAGCTTCGTTTTCTTCCGCCGTAAACAGGATTTATTTTTTCTTTCGGCTTTCTGGGTGCTCTCCCTGCTCGTCACGATTTTCTCAGGCGGCACCGTAACGGATATTCTGCTCGGCGCTTTTATGGTGTTCGCATTCATCGCCGTCATTTTCGTCAGCTATACGATGACCCAGCGCGCGTTCCGCCTCATTTTATCTTTCGTCTGCCTCATGAGCCCCTATTGCCTCCTTATCGCGCTCGTTCAGCGCGCGCTCGGCATGGAGTGGGTTTACGGTGCGCGGTATAACTCCATCTTTACAAACCCCAATTACTATGCGTTTTACATTTCGCTCGTCGTGCTCTTCTGCATCTACAACATCGTAAAAAGCGAAGACACGCCGCTGCGCGGTTTATACGCTGCCCTGATTCCGTTGAATCTTATCGCGCTCGAGCTCACCGAGTGCCGCACCACTTTCATGGTGCTGCTCATCGTCTGCCCTGTCATGCTGTGGTTCTGTGGCAAGAAGAAGTGGCTTTCCGTGTACCTTTTCACCATGCTCGGCATTTTGCTCACACTCGTTCTGTTCGGTGAATCGCTCGATTTCCTCCCGCGCATCGATCTCATCCGGCACGATTTTGCAAAACGCATGAGCATCTGGTCGGGCGCCATTGGCAGTATTATGGACGCCCCGTGGTTCGGCCGCGGCTACAATACATACGCACGCATCCATGACCTTTACGGCTCATATAGCATCGCAAAGCATTCGCACAACCTGCTTTTGGAGCTCCTCATGGACTTCGGATTTGTGGGTACGGCGGTCTTACTCGGTTACTTTGCCATCAATGTCGGCAAGATTATCCGCCTGCACCGCAGCCACAAGTGCCACCAGCGCTACGCCCTCACGGTCTCCGTCATCGTTTGCGTTCTGCTGCACGGGCTTTTGGATATCTCCATGCTGTGGCCGCAAACCGGTCTGCTCGTCATTTACATCGTCGGCTTCAGCACCGAGTACGACAAGCAGCACATCTTCGGCACAGACCGCCGCCACGAGATTTTTGCGCTGCACGCAAGATCCATTCAGGCAAAAGAACCCATCTTGTAAAAAATTCTGTTATCCTTTACAAAAAGGCTGCCGAAATTTCGGCGGTCTTTTTCTTTTGTGTCTCTTTTCGGATAACGCGATTTTTGTTATAATAAAAGAGTTTTGGACAATACCGCATGAATTCCCCGCGGTACTGCCCCCTCAATTTTTCAGCAAAGGAAGATCTATTTTATGGGCGGTTTTTTCGGCGCAGCATCGCAGACTGACTGCGTTTTCGACCTTTTTTTCGGCATTGATTACCACTCCCACCTCGGCACACGCCGCGCGGGCATGGCGGTTTACAGCCCGGAGACCGGCTTTGACAAGGCCATTCACAACATTGAAAACGCTCCGTTCCGCACGAAGTTTACAACGGAATCGCAATCTATGCACGGCACGCTCGGCATCGGCTGCATCTCCGATTATGAAGCACAGCCGATTTTAGTGCGTTCGCATCACGGCACCTTCGCCATTACGACCATCGGCAAGATCAATAACGCCAATGAGATCGTAGAGGACATCATCGGGCGCGGCACGCATTTCTTTGAGATGCAAAACGGCGAAGTGAACCCCACAGAGCTCGTCGCCGCCATCATCGACCAGAAAGAGAATTTCATCGACGGTATTCGCTACGCGCAGGAGGTCGTCGACGGTTCTTTGAGTATGCTCGTCCTGACGCCGCGCGGCATTTACGCGGCACGCGATAAACTCGGCCGCACCCCCGTCGTGCTCGGCCAAAAGGAAGACGGCTACTGCGCAAGCTTTGAAAGCTTCGCGTATTTAAACCTCGGCTACCACGACCTGCGCGAGCTCGGCCCGGGCGAAGTTGTCGTGTTTGACGCCGACCATGTGCAAACGCTCGTCGCCCCCGGCAAAAAAATGAAGATCTGCACGTTCCTGTGGGTCTACTACGGCTACCCGTCCTCCAGCTACGAGGGCATCTCCGTCGAGAGCATGCGCTATAACTGCGGCCGCGCGCTCGCCCGCCGCGATAACGTCCACCCCGATATTGTCGCCGGCGTACCGGATTCCGGCATCGCGCACGCCATCGGCTATGCCAACGAGTCCGGCGTACCGTTCTCCCGCCCGTTCATCAAATACACGCCCACATGGCCGCGCTCCTTCATGCCGACGCACCAGAGCAAGCGCGACCTCATCGCCAAAATGAAACTCATCCCGGTGCACGACCTCATTGAGGGCAAGAGCCTCCTGCTCATCGATGACTCCATCGTGCGCGGCACACAGCTGCGCGAAACGACCGAGTTCCTCTACGCAAGCGGCGCAAAAGAAGTGCACATTCGACCCGCCTGCCCGCCGCTGCTCTTCGGCTGCAAATACTTAAACTTCTCCCGCTCCACGTCCGAAATGGAGCTCATCACCCGCCGCGTCATTAAAGAGCTTGAGGGCTGCGACCCCGACCGCGCCACACTTGAAGAATACGCCGACCCGGACAGCGAGAAGTACCGGAAGATGGTGGAGAAGATCGGCGAAAAGCTGCACTTCACCACCCTTCACTACCACCGCCTCGACGATATGATGGAGTCCGTCGGCATCGACGCAGACTGCCTTTGCACCTACTGCTGGAACGGCAAAGAGTAATGTAAAAAGCATGGCAAAAGTATTTTTGATCTGCGGCAAAATCTGCAGCGGCAAGGGCTTTTATACCCGGCAGCTCAAGGAAAAAGAACACGCTGTGGTGCTCTCCTGCGATGAGATTGAAAACGACCTCTTCCACCATGACCTCGGCGACCGCCGCGATGCGATCAGCGCGGACATCAAAGCATATCTCCACAAAAAAGCCGTGGACATCGCCCGCGCGGGCTGCAATGTCATTTTAGATTGGGGCTTCTGGAGCCGCGAAGAGTGCACAGATGTTTCTGCCTACTACAAAAATGCCGACATCGACTTCGAGTGGCACTACATCGACATTTCCGATGCAGACTGGGCAAAAAACATTGAAGCGCGCAACGCTGCCGTTGCCGCCGGTGAAACGACCGACTACGCCGTAGACGGCGGCCTGCTGCAAAAAATTCTCACGCTTTTTGAGACCCCCATACCCGATGAGATCGACGTGTGGTTTACAAACCGCAGATAATTTTGCACAGTACAAAAGGACGACAGTTAAGCGCAACTGCCGTCCTTTTTCTATGCTCTGATTGTTTTTACACTTCGCCGTTAAACAGCTTTTCCGCGTAGCGCACACTGCCCATCGCATCTTTGGAGTAGAAATCCGCGCCAATCTCCTTAGCGTACTCGGGATTCAGCACCGCGCCGCCCACCATGACCTTGCAGTCATGCGCTTTGCGCAGCTGGCGGATCGTCTCCGCCATGCTCTCCACCGTCGTCGTCATCAGGGCAGAAAGCCCCACAAGGCGCACATTTTTCTCGATAGCCGTCTGCACAATGATCTCCGGCGGCACGTCCTTACCGAGGTCGAGTACGTCAAAGCCGTAGTTTTCAAGCAGCACCTTCACAATGTTCTTGCCGATATCGTGAATGTCGCCCTTCACGGTCGCAAGGATGATGGTACCCTTCTTTTCCTCCTGAATGCCCTTTTTCGCAAGGTTCTGCTTGATGCGCTCAAACGCTTCCTTCGCTGCGTCTGCGCTCATGAGAAGCTGCGGCAGGAACACCGTATTTTTCTCAAAGCCCTGCCCCACTTCGTCGAGCGCCGGGATAAGCTCACCGTTGATGATTTCCAGCGGCGGCGTCGTTTTCAGCATCTCGTCCGTCAGCTGTCCCGCCTGCTCGCGCAGGCCTTTCACAATGGCGCGGTGCAGCGAAACGCTTTCGGCAGACCCGCCTGCGCTCTGCTGCGCGGCGCCCGTGCGCACGTCCGGCGCCGCCGTGGTGTTCGCATACGCTTCGATATACGCCTTGCAGCCCACGTCTATGCCCATCAGCGCGCAGAACGAGCGGTACGCCTTCATCAGCTCGTCGCTCAACGGATTGATGATGCCGGAGCTTAATCCGCGCTGCATCGCCATCGCAAAGAACGTCGAGGTCACCAGCTCGCGACGCGGCAGACCGAACGAAATATTGGAAACGCCGAGCACCGTGTGCACGCCGAGCTTGTGGCGGATCGTGTCAAGCGCCTCGAGCGTGATAATCGCGTTATCCGCGCCCGTACTCACCGTCATCGCAAGCGTGTCAATAATCACGTCGCTGCGGTCGATGCCGTAGCTTTCCGCCGTTTTCAAAATCTTCTCCGCAATCGCCACACGCTCCGCAGCAGAAGCCGGGATGCCCTTTTCGTCGAGCGTCAAAGCAACCACCGCAGCACCGTACTTTTTCACAAGCGGCAGTACCGTGTGCAGCGATTCCTCTTTGCCGTTCACGGAGTTCACCAGCGGCTTGCCGTTATAAATACGCAGCGCGCGCTCCATGGCCTCCACGTTCGAGGTATCGATCTGCAAAGGCGTGTTCGTCACGCTCTGCAAGTTGATGATGGCCCTTTCCATCACCGCGGGCTCGTCAAGCTCCGGCAGACCCACGTTCACGTCCAGAATGTCCGCACCGTGTTCCGTCTGCGCAATGCCTTCACGGCACAGATATTCCAAATCGCCTTCGCGCAAAGCCTGCTTTAAGCGCGGCTTGCCCGTCGGGTTGATGCGCTCGCCAATCAAAATCGGTCGCGCACCGAACGTCACCGTATGCGTGTACGAGGACACCACGGTCTTCTTTTCAATGTGACGCTCCTTCACCGGCTTGTTTTTCAGGCGTTCTGCCAGCAGTCGGATATGCTCCGGCGTCGTGCCGCAGCAGCCGCCGAGAATCGCCGCGCCTTTCTCCGCAAAGCGCTCCATGTACGCGTAAAATTCCTCCGGCCCCACGGGGTACGAGGTCTCGCCGTTCACGGAAACCGGCAGACCGGCGTTTGGGTTGATGACAATGGGCAAATTCGTCAGCGTCAGCATTTCATCGACAAAGCTTTCCATCTGCTCCGGGCCGAGGCTGCAGTTGATGCCCACCGCGTCCGCACCGAGGCTCTCCGCCAGCAGCAGCGCCGCCGGGATGTTGCTGCCCGTCAAGAGCTTTCCCGTGCTGTCAAACGTAAACGTTACAACGACTGGCAGGTCACAGTTTTCCTTTGCCGCCAGCAGCGCCGCCTTCGCTTCGTAGGCGTCGCTCATCGTCTCGATGATCACGAGGTCGGCGTTGTCCCTGCCTGCGATAATTTCCTCTTTAAAAAGCTCGTACGCGTCATCAAACGCCAAATCACCGAACGGCTTCAAAAGCTTGCCGGAGGGGCCGATGTCGAGCGCCACCGCCGCCTTGCCGCCGCTCGCCGTGTGTGCAAGCTTCAATGCCTGTGAGACGACCTCCTGCACGGTGTGGCCCGTCTTTTCCAGTTTTAAACGGTTCGCGCCGAACATGTTCGCCGTCAAAATATCGCAGCCCGCGTTCACGTAGTCGGACTGAATTTTCAAAAGCACCTCGGGGTGTGTCAGGTTCCAAAGCTCCGGCAGCTCGCCGCCCATAAGGCCGTTTGCCTGCAAAAGTGTGCCCATGCCGCCGTCCACAATGACAACAGATTTTCCGAATCGTTCTATAACAGGATGCATAAATTTTCTCCCTTTCTCTGCGCGTCAGATTTCGCGGAACTCGCAGTCGGTGTTCGCGCAGCCGCGGCACTTTACGTACGTGCACGTCGGCGCGCCCGTCACGCCGATGACCGCCGTCACGGATTTAAACGGCACCATCAGCATGGTGTCCGTCAGCGTCAGCCCAATGCGCTTTGCGCATTCCAGCCGCGCAAAGATCTCTTTTTGGTTTTCGAGCGCAAAGTCGCCGTACCCCGGCGAATAGCGCGGCTTCAAAAATAAGCCCGTTGCGGCTTCCTTTTCCGCGATCTGCGCCTGCATTTCGTCACAGTAGTCTTCAATGAGCGCATTCGCAACGGAATGCGCCACCGTGCCGCGCGCCATATTGAGCGCGGATAACCGCCGTATCATCATATCGGCCTGCAAACCCAGCGTCGCCGCAAACAAATACGCCGCCTTGCAGCCGCGTAAATGGCGTGAAAGCTTTATGCTCTCGATGCGCCAGCCGTCCAGTTCCACCGCGTTCTCAAGTGCTTTTATGTCGTATCTTTTATATACGCATTTCGGCGTGAGCGTGCGCAGCATCTCGCCACCGATCTCGCGAATCATCTCATCGGTGTCCGCGTCGGCCGGCTTCCCGCGAAAGCCAAGGTAGCGCAGCGCCTCTTTCTCATTCAGCTTCATAGCCGTCAATGATCTTTGAAAGGTTCGTCATGATGCTGCCCGCAATATCCGGGCGGTTCATCGTGTAGATATGAATATGCGTCACGTCATTCGCGATGAGGTCGATGATCTGCTCGGTCGCATACGCAATGCCCGCCTGCTTCATCGCCTCCGGGTTGTTCGCAAAACGATCGACGATCGCCTTAAAGCGCGCCGGCATAGAAGAACTCGAAAGGCTCATAATGCGCTTAATCTGCTTCGCGTTCGTCACCGGCATAATGCCCGCAATGACCGGCACGCGAATGTCGTGGCGCAGGAGCTTGAACATATAATTATAAAGAATGTTGTTGTCAAAGAACATCTGCGTCGTTAAAAACTCGCAGCCGCTTTCCACCTTGCGGCGCACGCCGTCAATGTCCGCGTCGCTGTTGTACGATTCCGGGTGTCCCTCCGGGTAACATGCGCCGCCGATGCAGAAATCCGCACCCTCGCGGCGAATGGCATTGATGAGGTCGCTCGCGTGCGGGAACGTCTGCGGCGCCGTGTCACCCTCCGGAATATCGCCGCGCAATGCCAGAATATTCTCAATGCCGCTCGCCTTAAACGCATTGATGGACGCTCTGAGGTTCTCTTCGTCCTGCCCCACACACGTCAAATGTGCCAGCGCCGTAACGCCGCTTTTCTGCACCTCTTCTGCAATGGACAGTGTGTTTTTGGAGTTGGAGCCGCCCGCGCCGTAGGTCACGCTCATAAAAGAGGGCTTATATGCCGCGATCTCATGCACCACCTGCTGTGTGTTTTCCAACGGTTTGCCCGGCTTCGGCGGGAACATCTCGCAAGAAACCGTCACCTTGTTGGTCTTCAAAATATCGGAAATTCTCATTTTTTATCACTTTCTTTATCTATTTTATATTTTCATGGATATACCGTTAAAGTATAGCATAAAAATGCAGGAAACGCAATTTGAAAATGCAGAATTTCGCTGTTTTTTCCGCTTACGGTTCCGGCCGCATCAGTGGGAACATCACCGTGTCGCGGATATTCCTCGTGCCGAGCAAAACCTGCAAAACGCGGTCAATGCCCATGCCCCAGCCGGAAATGGGCGGCATGCCGTATTCCATCGCCGTCAAATAGTCGTCATCCATCACCATAGCTTCCTCATCGCCGTCCGCGTGGCTCTGCGCCTGAATTTGCAGTCTGCGACGCTGCTCATTGGGGTCCACAAGCTCCGAGTACGCGTTGATGATCTCCGCGCCGTTGATGACAAGCTGAAAGCGGTCCGTAATCTCCGGATCATCATCATTCGCGCGCGCCAGCGGCGACAAGTCCGTCGGATGCGCAATGAGAAACGTCGGCGCGATCATCTTCGGGCGGCTCACCTTCTTGTATAATAAATCGATGAGGTTTCCGCGCCCAAGCTTCTTCGGGTCGTCGGTGGAGTTTAATTCAATGTGCCGGCTTTCAATTTCCTGCAATAAAGCCTCCGCCGTCTTAAACTCGTCAATGTCAATGCCGCAGTCCTTTAAAATGAGCTCGCGGAACGTCACCACCGCCCATTCCGCGCCGAAATCGATCTCGGTGCCGTTAATGGAGATGACCGCGCTGCCCCGAATCTTCGTGATGACCGTTTGCAGCATGTCCTGCAAAAAGCGCATGTTGTCGCGGTAGTTATAGTACGCGCAGTAGCCCTCCAGCATCGTAAAATCCTGCAAATGCGTCGTGTCCATGCCCTCATTCCGAAAGCACCGCGCAAACTCAAACACCTTCGTAAACCCACCCACAATGGCACGCTTCAAATACGTCTCCGGCGCAATGCGCAGATAAACGTCCATGTCAAGCGCATTGTGGTGCGCAACAAACGGCCGCGCCGTCGCGCCGGACGGATGATCGATGAGCACCGGCGTTTCAATTTCGATGTAGCCGTTGTCCTCCAAATACCGCCGAATCTCCCGCACAAGCTGCGACTTGAAAAGGAACCGCCTGCGCGTTTCCCCGTTCATGCACAAATCGAGGTACCGCCTGCGCCAACAAAGCTCTGTGTCCTGAATACTGTGGAACTTCTCCGGCAGCGGACGGAACGCCTTGCCTAAAAACGTGATGCACTTCGCGCGCAGCGTCTTTTCGCCCACCTTTGTCGTGAACATCTCGCCCTCCGCGCCCATAAAGTCGCCTACGTCAAAGCCCCTCTTGAAAAAGTCATACGTGTCCTCGCCCACTTCGTCGCGCATCACGGCAATTTGCAGCTTGCCCTCCATATCGGAGAGCGTCACAAACGAGAGCTTCCCCATGCGTCGAATGGCTGTCACACGCCCTGCAACGCACACGTCCTGCACCCCGTCCGGCAGCTTTGCCGCCTCGCACAGCTCATGCGTTTGCGCATAGCGCTCCGGGTACGGGTTCACGTGCTCCCGTACATAATGAAACTTTGCCTTTCTTGCTTCCAATAACGTGTTTTCGCTCATTTTCTACACCCTTTCGTGCTGTTATTTTCATCGGGCGGGAAATTTAGAGCGTAAAAAATCCCGTTCACTTTTGAACAGAACCAGTAAAACAGGACAATAGACAAAATCCCCCCTGATGTAGGATAATAAGTACATCAGGGGGGATTCATTATGAGCAAACGAAGATACACCAATATGCAGGTTCTACTACCGACCATAGAAAAGATGTTAGAATCAGGGAAGAACCACAGGGAAATCGAAGCGGAACTTGGCTTGGAGGGAGACCGTCCGGTTCACAATCTGCTGAAGCGGCAACGCAAAAAAGCCGCCAAGGGTGCGCCGAAGTTTCGTGGCAGGAAGCCTGCAAAGACGCTGCAGGAATATAAGTATGAGAATAAGCGGCTCAAGATGGAAGTGAAATTACTGCAGGATTTTCTGCAGTCCACAGAAAGGAAGTGAGGCCAAAGGCAAAGTACGCCGTCATTCACCGTCACCGGGGAGAATACCCAATATCTGTTATGTGCAAATTCTTCGGGGTATCCAGAAGTGGTTACTACTGCTTTAAAAAGCGTCTGGGAGAGACGGATCGCGATGCTGTTGTGGCAAAGGAAATCGAGGAATGTCAGCGCAGGACAGATAAGACCTATGGCTATCGACGTGTATGGAAGTGGTTAAAAGGCAGAAATATTCAAAGAGATCCGAAGACTGTGCTCAGAATCATGAAAAAATATGGATTATTGTCTGAGGTTCGCCGACGCCGCCAATGGGTAAATCTTGGTCAGCAGGTACACAAATACGAAAATCTGTTGAACAGACAGTTCCGGGCGGTCAGGCCAAACGAGAAATGGGTCACGGACATTTCTTACATCCACACAAAAGAAGGCATTTTATATCTGTCCATGATCCGAGATCTGTATGACAACAGTATTGTGGCCTACAAGACTGCAAGTCGGCAGACTGTGAATCTTGTTCTGGACACGATTCGTCTGGCAATGAAGAAAGAGAAAGTCGCTGCGGAGTTGCAGCTCCACAGCGACCAAGGCTTTCAATACACATCGCAAGCATACTTCAAGCTAACACAATCTTACGGCATAACGCCGTCCATGTCAAGGAAAGGAAATCCTTATGACAATGCCATGGCAGAAAATTTCTTCTCCATTCTGAAAACAGAGTGCATCTACCGCCACAAGCCAAAGACGTTCCAAGAAGCAAACGAACTGATCGACAGGTATATTTACTTCTATAACCACGAACGCATCCAAACAAAAACGGGAGTGGCACCGCTGTCGCTGCGCCACTCCGCTTAAAACTCAATATCCTACATGGGGGCTTTTAGTGCTGTCCGCATAATCTGGTGCGGTTCAGTTTCCAAGGACGGGATACAATAACCCGTGGTACCACCTTAGTTTGCCCGCGCCTCACGACGCACGCCTTTGCAAGTACAGACTTCGCCGCAGGAAAAGTACGGAAAACATCGATACTCCTGTGCTGTAACGGGCACGCCCGGCATAGTCTCAGCGCAAAAACGCAGTCGGTATGCAGCTCCAAGGCTTTGTTCGGTGATCCGTTCCTGCACCCCATCGCAGCTTACGGGGCTCTCTGTGCCATTCCCGGATCCCTACTGTCACTCTTCATCGCTTGTTAAAACGGAGTATAGCACACGGTTTTCAAAAAGTAAAGAGAAAATTTTCATCCCCGCGCATTTTCCTCGCTTTGCACGTTGTGCGGGCTTGTTTTCGCGCCTGCCTTGTGCTAAAATAAATGAGAAAAGTCGCGGAACAGCCGCGGCGGTTGTATTGATCTCATTTTCTCTTGGGAGGGCTTATTATGTCAGAACCTTTACGCGCCATGATGATCGGCGCACACCCGGACGATGTCGATATCTGCACCTGCGGCATCACAAAGCGCTTGGTTTCAAAGGGCTGCATTGTCCGCTTTGTCTCCATGACGACCGGCAACGCAGGCCACCAGACCATGCGCGGCGAAGAACTCATCAAAACGCGCGTGGCAGAAGCACAAAAAAGCGCTGCCTACCTCGGCGCCACCTATGAAATTCTGCCGTTCGACGACGGCCGCCTGACCCCGTCGCTCGAAGCGCGCGAAACGCTCATGCGCACCATCCGCAGTTTTAAGCCGGACGTCATCTTCACGAACCGCGCGTGCGATTATCACCCCGACCACCGCGCTACGGGCCAGCTCGTTCAGGACTGCTCGTATCTCATGGGCGTGCCCGCCATTTGCCCGGATACCCCCGTGCTGCGCAAAACGCCGACCATTCTTTACTGGGCAGACGGCTTCACCGACCCGAAACCGTTCCGCTCCGATTTCGCCCGTCCGGCGGATGACGACCGCGAAACGCTGTTTCACGTCGAGTGCTGCCACGCCTCCCAGTTCCTCGATTGGCTTCCGTGGGCAGATGACCACGTGGATCTCGCCGGTAAAACGCACGAGGAGCGCGTAGAGTACCTGCGCAGTACGTTCAACTGGGACCGCGGCGACGTGGACGAAGACGTGCTCGCGTGCCTCACCCGCCAGTACGGCGCAGAATTTGCAAAAAACGTTCGCTTTGCCGAAAGCTGGCAGGTGAGCGAATACGGCGCGCCTGTTTCCGATGCGCTCAAAGAGCTGCTCATCGGTCTCGACTGAGCCGAATATTTCCGCGGTTCACCCCGCAAATCAAAGACCAAAGGATAGAAAAATGAAAATTTTAGCCATTGAAAGCTCCTGCGATGAGACCGCCGCAGCCGTTGTAGAAAACGGCCGCCGCGTGCTTTCCAGCGTCGTCGCAACGCAGGTAGAAGAACACAAGTTATACGGCGGTGTCGTGCCGGAGATCGCCTCGCGCCGCCACAGCGAAGCTATCGTAGGCGTCGTGCGTGAAGCACTCGAGCGCGCCGAGCTCACCGTAGACGACCTCGATGCCATCGGCGTCACCTACGCGCCGGGGCTCATCGGTGCGCTGCTCGTCGGCGTAAATTTCGCGAAAGGCCTCTCTCTTTCTGCAAATTTACCGCTCATCCCGGTGCACCACCTGCGCAGCCACATCGCGTCAAACTACATCACGAACCCGGAACTCGAGCCTCCGTTCCTGTGCCTTGTCGTCTCCGGCGGCCACACGCACATCATCGAAGTGACGGACTACACAAAGCTCCGCATCCTCGGAAAAACGCGTGACGATGCCGCGGGCGAAGCGTTCGATAAGGCTGCGCGCGCCATGGGCATGCCCTATCCCGGCGGCATCGCCATGGATAAACTCGCTGAGACCGGCAACGACAAAGCGTTCAAGCTCCCGCGCCCGACCGTAGACGGCGCCCCGCTCGATTTCAGCTTCTCCGGCCTCAAGACCGCCGTCATCAACATTCTGCATAATGCCGAGCAAAAGGGCCAGACCGTCAACATCGCCGATCTTTCCGCCTCTTACCGCAAGGCCGTTGTCGATTGCCTCGTGCGCAACTTTCTGCACGCCGCAGACGAGACCGGCCATAAAAAGCTCGTCATCGCGGGTGGCGTCTCCGCAAACGCGCTCCTGCGCCGCCGCCTCACGGAAGAATGCAAGCGTACCGGCCGCACGCTCTATATGCCCGACCTCTCTCTCACCGGCGACAACGCCGCCATGGTCGGCGCACAGGCCTACTACGAATATCTCGCCGGCCATACCGCCGGCATGAAGCTGAACGCCTGCGCCCAGCGCTCCATCGACTTAGGCTGAGTTTTCAAATTTCACAACACCCAAAAACGACCCGCAAACGGAATTTTTTCTCCGTCTCGGGTCGTTTCTTTATGCCTGTTTGGTTTTACTCCCGCGACACCACAAACCAGTGCTGGTTTTCCTGCAGCTTTTCCTCTGCGCGCTTCAAAAGCGCTTTCGCGTCGATAAGGTAGCACGTCGCGTCGCCGATCTTCCCTGTGACGATCTCATTCCTCAAAGGGTCCAGAATCTCCTTCACGCGGCGGTACGTCGTCTCCCAGCCCTTAAAATCGTGGCCGTACATGTACTTTTCCTCGCCGTTCACAACGTAGCGGATCTTCTCCTTCGTCAAGACGTAGTCCGTGCCGAAACGCTCCTCCACGCCGTGCATAAACGTGCAGCAGTCAAGCACCTCGCCGATGAACAGCAGCCGTCCGCCGATCTCCGGCAGCTTCATAAACGGCGAGTTCTTCCCCACCGGGGTGATGTCCTCCCCATGCAATGCTGTCAGCTCCGCCGCACGCTTGCCGCGCGCACAAACGGAGTGCGTCGGGTGCACGCTGCGCACCACGCCCGGCATTTTCCAGAACGTGCGCGGCAAAAGCCCGATGCACGGCACGGTCTTGTCTGCCTCAAACACCGGGTGCTCCGACGTGACGTTCTCATACGTCAGCGCGGGCAGCAAAAGCGTGCCGTCGTCGCCAAGCGCCGCCTGCAACGTGTCGAGCACCGTCTCCGGCGTCTCCTTTGTCCCCAACGCCTTCATCGATGCGTGCACCAAAATCGTCTCACCCTCTTTAATCCCCAGCGCTTTCATATCCGCCAAAAGCTTCTTCGCATCATTCATTTGAGTTTTCCTCCCCATAAAACAATACCCAAGCAGCGCTTATTCAGGCTTTTTTATTTCACCGAATCAATCGTTCCGCCGCCCAAAACGCGGTCGCCGTCGTACAGCACGACGGACTGCCCGCAGGTGATGGCGCGCTGCGGCTCGTCAAAGACGACCTTCAGGCTGTCCGGTCCTGTCTGCGTCACGGTCGCCCACTGCTCGGGCTGGCGGTAGCGCACCTTCGCTTTAATGTGCATCGGCTCCTTGATTTCCGCGACGGAAATCAAATTAATGCCGCTCGCTGTGAGCTCCTTTTTGAAAAGCTCGCTTTCCGGGCTTAGTGTCACGGTGTTCTTCTCAATATCCACCGATTTCACATACAGCGGTGCCGGCAGCGCGAGCCCCAGACCCTTGCGCTGGCCGATCGTGTAGCGGATCACGCCGCGGTGCTGCCCCAGCACGTTGCCATCTGTGTCCACAAAATCCCCGGGCGGGTACGTTTTGCCCGTGTACTGCTCGATGAAATCAGCATATGAGCCGTTCTGCACAAAGCAGATGTCCTGACTGTCGTGCTTTCTCGCATTGATGAAATTGTGCGCCTCCGCAAGCGCGCGCACTTCACATTTCTCCATGCCGCCGAGCGGGAACTGCACGTGCTTTAGCTGCTCCTGCGTCAGCGACCACAGCACATAGCTCTGGTCTTTATTGTGGTCAACGGCCTTTTTCAGGAGATACCGCCCCGTATTTTCGTCAAAATCGATTTGCGCGTAATGCCCCGTGACAACATAATCATAATTCAGCTCAACCATGCGCTGAAACAGCTTATCAAACTTCAAATAGCGGTTGCAATCGATGCACGGGTTCGGCGTCACACCCGTTTCATAAGCGTGCACAAACTTGTCGATAACATCCGTTTTGAAGCGGTCGGCAAAATTAAACACATAGTACGGCATGTCAAGCGCATACGCCACACTGCGCGCGTCCTCTACATCATCAAGCGAACAGCAGGTATGCTCGCGGCGCAGACCAACGTCCTCATTCTGGTACAGCTTCATGGTCGCGCCCATGCAGGTGTAGCCCTTTTCTTTCATAAGCAGCGCCGCCACACTGGAATCCACGCCGCCGCTCATGGCTATGATCGCTTTTTTACACATAGTTTCGGTAAAACCCTTTCGTTATCGTTTCACATCGCCGCGCGCGGTGACGATCTCATAGCCCGCCGACTTCACGCGCTGCTCCAGACACCCGCGGCACTGCGCGGCCTCTTCCCCTGTACAGATCTTGTTCTCGTACAGCTCATAAAGCTTTCGCACGCGCACCGGCGAAAGGTTCGGCATCACAACGTTTCCGCCCGCCTTCAGTCCCAGCTCGCGCCCTTGCGGGTGAATGGTGCCAAGCGCCGTCGTAGACGGCAAAAGCGCATACGGAAACAACAAACGCAATATTGAGAGAAGCCGCAGTGTCAGCTCGAGCGAGCCGCTCTTTTCGTTTGCAAACGGCGTCTGCGCGTGCGTGATATACGGCCCGATGCCGATCATGTCCGGCTGCAACTTCTGCAAAAAGCGCAGGTCAGAAATAAGATTCTCCGTCGTCTGATACGGCGAACCCACCATAAAGCCGGAACCTACCTGGTACCCGATGTCCTTTAGATCAAAAAGACATGCTTGCCGGTGTAAAGCGCTCAATTCATTCGGGTGCAGCTTGCTGTAATGCTCGGGATCGGCCGTCTCGTGACGCAAAAGATAGCGGTTTGCGCCCGCATCAAAATACTTCTGGTAGCTTTCTCGGCTCTTTTCGCCGATGGAAAGCGTAATGGCGCAGTCCGGGTGCTGCGCATGGATGGCCGCGACAATCTCGCAGATGAGGTCATCTGTGTAGAACGGGTCCTCGCCGCCCTGCAAAACGAACGTGCGAAAGCCGAGGTCGTACCCCTCCGCGCAGCAGGAGAGAATCTCCTCTTTCGTCAAACGGTAACGCGTCGCGTTTCGGTTATCCCGACGGATGCCACAATAGTAACAGTTATTTTTGCAGTAATTCGTAAACTCAATGAGTCCGCGCACGTACACATCCGTGCCGTAGTGCGCGCGACGCACCTCATCCGCGGCCTTTTGCAGCGCCGCATCATAGGCGTCAGTCTCCAAAATCGTCTTAAATTCCGCATCGCTGAGGTTACGCTGCTCGCGCAGACGGTCGACCAAAGCGTTAATTTCATTTGCGGTCATGAAATTCCGCCTTTCTTTATTCGGTGTCGCTCACTCCGCCTGCAGCTTTTCCAGCGTGCGCATCGCAAGGATCGTGCCGGAAATGAGGTCGTCGAGCGTCCGGCCCAGCATATCTGCACCGCGCTGAATGACCTCACGGGAACAGCCCGCGGCAAAGTTGAGCGCCTTGTATTTTTTCTTTACGGATTTAAGCTCCAAGTCGAGCGTGCTTTTCGACGGACCAACGCATCACGCCCTCCACGGTCTCGCCGTGCTTCAAATGGAACGGCTCTTTGTTGTACTCCGTGAGCAGTGCCCACGCTTCTTCCCTTGTGATTTCCTTTGCCATTTTGCATCCCTCCGCAAAAGAAGTAAAAGCATACGGTTTTACTATGCTTTGATTTTACACACGAAGCGTCGCTTTGTCAAGGAAATTAAGCGAAGTTGCGCCATACGCCGAAAATGAGCGCCGAGAGGAACCACGCCGCCCACAGCGCAATGGAAAAGCGCTTAAAAAGCAGCGGCGGTTTGCTCTTTGCATACCGCACCGCTTCCAAAACGCCCCAAAGGAGCGCAAACGGCAAAAAGAACAGCATAAAGGGGTTCAGCGCCCACGCACCGGCAAAGTCCAATTGCAAAAGCGCTGCGATCATCCGTGTCGTTCCGCAGGAAGGACACAGCACGCCGAAAACCTTGCGGACGAGGCACGGCGGACGAAGAATATACAAAACGACAAGCACAGCCGCAGCACCGAAAACCGCTGCCAAGGCCCGCTTAATCCGTTTTTGTCTCTCCCCGCTCATATCTCGCTCTCCTTTTAAACTTAACATTTCTATTGTACTGCAAAAGCAGAATACCGTCAAGCGCTGCAAGTTTGTTTATCTTTTGCACACTTTATGTAAAAAGTGTTTGCATTTTCGAAAAAACTTCTTGCAATTTCTGTGTTTTGTGATATAATCAAACTTGTAGTAAACTTTAATGTGTTGTACGAAACGGCACAACTATTCTCGGGAGGAATTCAAAATGAACACTGGTTATCTTGGCGATACGACCCCGAAGCTCGGTTTCGGCCTCATGCGTCTGCCGATGATCGGCGACGAGATCGATATGGAGCAAGTGAAAGCCATGGTCGATACTTTCATGGCAAAAGGCTTTACGTATTTTGACACCGCATACGTATACATCAACGGTAAAAGTGAAGTCGCAGCGCGCGAAGCCATTGTGAAGCGCTACCCGCGTGACAGCTTCACGCTCGCTACAAAGCTACCCCTTTGGGACAACATAGAGACGGAAGCCGACATGCAGCGCATTTTCGATGAATCTATGGAACGCGCAGGTGTCGAGTATTTCGATTACTACCTGCTGCACTCCATGGACAAAGCGAAGTTCGAGAAAGCCGACCGCATCGGCGCGTGGGACTTCCTTTTCAAGATGAAAGCACAGGGCAAAATCAAGCACTGCGGATTCTCGTTCCACGACAGCGCGGAAGTGCTCGACGAAGCGCTCACCAAGCACCCGGAAGTCGAATTCGTCCAACTCCAGCTCAACTACATCGACTGGGAAAACGATAACGTGCAGTCCAGAAAGTGCTACGAGGTCGCCGTCAAGCACAATAAACCCATCATCGTTATGGAGCCGGTCAAGGGCGGTTCCCTCGCAAGCATGAACAACGAAATTCAGGGCATCATGAAGGCACAGAATCCTGATCTTTCCATCCCGTCTTGGGCTGTCCGTTTCTGCGCAGGTCTCGATAACATCCTCACCGTGCTCTCCGGTATGAGCACCAAAGCGCAGCTTGACGATAACGTTTCCTACATGGAGCACTTTGAGCCGCTCAGTGACAAGGAGCACGAGGTGCTGAAAACCGTCGTCGAAAAACTCAACGCCATTCCCACCATTCCATGTACCGGCTGCCGGTACTGCGTAGACGACTGTCCCATGCAGATCCACATCCCGGACATTTTCCGTGCCGTAAACCACCAGAAGCAGTTCGGCTCCGAGGATAATGTCGATCGCAGCGGCTACGAATCCGCAACACGCGAAGGCGGCAAGGCAAGCGAATGTCTCCATTGCGGTTCCTGCGAAGCGCACTGCCCGCAGCACATCCACATCATCGAAGAGCTCGAAGATGCCGCAAAGCTGTTTGAAAGCTGAGTAAAAACCACGACATAAAATCGACCGGGAAGCACAGCGCGTGTTTCCCGGTCTTTTTCCGTTTATTTTTCCTGCACGGCAATGATGACCTTCATCGTCGTCTCGCGGTTCGCGTCAATGTATTTATACGCGTCAAGGTACTGCGCAAACGGGAAAATTTTCGAGATAAGCGGCTTTAACTGCACTTTACCCGCTTCCACCAGCTCTATCGCGCCCACGTAGTCCTCGTGGCGGTACATCATCGTGCTCTTAATATCAAGCTCGTGGTCGTTCGCCACGGCCAGATCAACAGTCGCCATGTCGGCAAACACTGCCACAAGCACAATCACGCTACCCTTGCGCGCATACTGAATGGCCTGCCCCATCGTCATGTTGTTGCCCGCGCAGTCATAAATGACGTCCGCCTTGTCCGGGCCAAACGCTTCAACGAGCGCCTCGCCAAAGTTCTTCTCCTTCGTGTTCACGCAAACGTCCACGCCGCATTCCTTGGCTTTCTCCAAACGGTAGTCGCTCACGTCTGTAATCATCACCTTCGCCGCGCCAAGGCCTTTTGCCGCCTGCGCCACAAGGTTGCCGATCGGCCCCGCACCGAGCACCGCAATGTTCATGCCGGTCACGTCGCCCATCTGCCGCACGGCGTGCACCGCCACTGCAAGCGGCTCCAGCATCGCGCCCTCTTCAAAGCTCATGCTTTTAGGGATTGGTGTCACTTTCTTTGCGTCCACCGCAAAAAATTCGGAAGCCGTGCCCGTCGTCTGGAAGCCCATGACTTTCAGTTCCTCGCACAGGTTGTACTTGCCGTGCCGACACGGATAGCACTTGCCGCAGTACACCTGCGGCTCAATCGTCACTTTCTGCCCGACGGTAAGCCCTTCGACATTCGCACCGCACTTTACAATTTCACCCGAGACCTCATGTCCCTGCGTCACGGGGTATTTCGTGAAAGGATGCTTGCCGTGGTACACGTGGATGTCCGATCCGCAAACGCCGATGTCCATAATTTTCACCAGCACCTGCCCGTCCCCGATTTCCGGCACGGGAATTTCCCGGAAAATGATCTTGCCCGGCTCTGTCATAACTTGCTGAAGCATACGCTTTCCTCCCAACTACTTTAGTAATTTTCGTATCTGCACTTCCGTCGCCGGAAGCAGTTTTTTAAGGTGTGCAATCATTTTTTCTTCGGAGTCCTTCGGTTCGCTCTTATACGCAGACGTCACATAATCGTACCCGAATAAATGCTCCGGCGTCGTGTACTGCGCCACCGCCCAGCCGTAGGGCCTGCCGTTTTTATCCTTCAGGCGGATAAAATCCGAAACGCACAAATACGTCTGCATTTGCAGCCGCGTGATGCACGTTTCAAAGCCCGTGTTGCCGCCTTTGCGGTAATCGAGCTTCTTTTTGAGGAATTTTGAAAGAATTTCGCCCTCCGCATTGACTGTATTATACAGCTCCTCGTCCTTGTGGAACACCAGTCCGTCATCACAGCGCGCGTCAAAATCATAGCCGTCACGGCGGAAATTTACAAGCTCCGGCAGCCATTCCCGGCTGACAAACCCCGCTTTTTTCCGGAAAAACTTGCCGTACGCGCAGCGCTTCGTCTGCGCCGCCGGGCCTTTCCACTCCCAAGGTCCGTCGCGGTCTTCAGCGAACCAATACGCCGGCGCGCACATCTCCTCCACCGAAAAGCCCGGAATGTCATTCGGAAAAAACGGCAGAAAACCGTAGTATTCCACCGCCTGCAAAAGGTCTTCCATACTCTCCAATTTCCGTTTCATTTTCCACGCCCTCTTTTCTTTATATCGCTTCCAGTATAGCGTGTTTTCACCACAAAATCAAGATATGCTGTTTAATTTTAGGCGCATATAAACAAAAATAGTCTGCATTTTCTGCAAGCTATCGTTGTGGTTTTATTCGGAAAGGGATGCGATTAGCCGTTCCTTATATCCAAAACGAGCTTCACAATTATAACGACCATGCCCACACCGCCCATCGCAATGCCGATATCGGTCTGTTTCAGCGTCGGCGCGTCTGGATCTCTGAACGTGCATCACGGGTCTTGTACAAGCAAGGGACCGTGCTTTGGCATCAGGAAGCCAAAGCTTCAGGCACAATTTATGCCCTCAAGGCAGTTTAACTTAACATGAAATTGAGAAGTATGTATCGTTTGTTTGGTGGAAAATTTCACTGCGCAGCGATATACTGAATGCAGAAAGGAAGTGGAGCTTATGCTCGCCGATAATCTCATTTTGCTGCGCGGCCTTAAGGGGCTGACGCAGGAGCAGGCGGCGGAAATCGCCGGGGTGACGCGGCAGTCCTACTCCAAGTGGGAGCAGGGCGAAACCGTGCCGGACATTGAAAAATGCGACCACCTTGCAAGGCACTACGGCGTGACGCTGGACGCGCTTTTGCACGACCAAAACCGAGTGGGCCACACGGCTCTCGCCCCTGCCCCTGCGGGCAAGCACCTTTGGGGTGCGGTGACACTCAGCACGCGCGGGCAGATCGTTATTCCGAAGGCAGCGCGGGAAATGTTTGACTTAAAGGAAGGCGACCGGCTGATCGTGCTCGGTGACAAGGGTGAAGGCATTGCCCTTGTGAAGGCAGAAGACTTTGAGCGAAAAATGCAGAAAGCGCTCGAGATAAGCCAACACCCTGCCGAGCCGTAAGGTTTGCTTCCGCAAAATTGTTACACATTCAGAGAGGAGAAAAATTCTATGAATTGCCCGAAATGCGGAAAAGCGATGCGCGAGGGATACTTGTTTACAAGCAAGGACGGCGCGTTCAGCTTTGCGAACACCGTGCCCGGCGTATTTGAAAACGCCAAAAACGCCGACGGCTTTGTGGAGATCACGCCGTTAAAGCCAAGCCACCGCGTGCGGATACAGGCGAATATCTGCGAAGACTGCCGCACGATAGTTTTTGACTATTGAGCTTAAATAAAGAGCCCGAAAAAGGAAATTTGAAAAAGACGGAATACGAGAGAAACTAAAAACAGCGAGGTGCTGTGGGTATCCCCATGCACTTCGCTGTTTTGTTTGATTTTCAGCCGGGATCAGCCCATATTGGAGAAGCGTTCCACAGCTTTTGTGAAGTTTTCGATGGTTTTATCTGCGTCGCCGTGCTCGATGCTGTCGCGCACGCCGTGCTTGATGTGCCCCTCTAATACGGCCTTGCCGCAGCCGTGCAAAGCGGATTTTGCGGGAAATGGCTTACGGCTTTAAAAGCGGGATAGACGCTCTGCACGTTTCGATCAATTCGCGGTCGGCGAGCGCAGGAATCGCGCCTTTTTTCGTCGCGCAGACGGAGCCTGCGGCGTTTGCAAAATCGGCCGCATCGCGCAGCTCGGCTTCGTTGATCTCGGAAACGGGCTTGCCGGTCTCCATGAGCTTTGTGAGGAACGCGCCGAAGAAGCTGTCGCCGGAGCCGGTGGTATCGACGACTTTTGTATCGTAGGTGTTGAGCGTTAAGGTTGTTTTCGGGGTGCAGACGACGCAGCCCTTTGCGCCGCGCGTGATGACCGCCGCCTGCACGCCGAGCTTAAAGAACTCCCTTGCGCCCGCTTCGATCTCGGTGCAGCCGGTGAGCATTTCAAGCTCCTCATCGGACGCTTTGACGACATCGGCAAGCGGCAGCAGACTCTTCATGGCGTGGATGCCGGCTTCGGCATTTGGCCACAGCGGTGCGCGCCAGTTCGGGTCGTAGGCGGTGATAGCACCGTGCTCGCGGGCGTAGGAAACAATCTGCGGCACAGCCGTGCGGCCCGGCTCTGCAGTAAGCAGGAGCGAGCCGAAGCACAGTACCTTGGCGTTTGCGAGTGCATCCTTATTGACCTCATCGAACGTGATTTGCGTATCGGCGCCGGGGTTACGGTAAAAGCTGAAATCGCGGTCTCCGGATTCGGACAGCTGCACAAACGCGAGCGACGTTGCGGTATCGTTTGAGAAATGGAGGTTTTCGACATCGACATTTTGCTTAACGAGCGTATCACGCAGGAACGTGCCGAACATGTCCTGCCCCACCTTGCCGATGAAGCCTGCGGATACACCGAGGCGCGCCGCCTGCACGGCGACGTTTGCTGGTGCGCCACCGGGGTTCTGCTCAAAAATCGGGATGCCGGCCGGCGTTTTGCCTGTGGGGGTAAAATCGATCAGAAGTTCACCGAGTGCGTAAAAATCTGCCATGAAAAACAGCTCCTTAATTACAGAATATTTTCATCAATGCACTTTAAGACAAATTCGCTGAACAGGGAGTTTGACCATGCGAACCACGGGCGCGTGAACTTAGAGGGGTCGTCCTTATGGAAACCCTCGTGCATGAAGCCCTTGCCGTCATCGGTCGTTTTTAACATGTGGAGAAGCGCTTTGCATTCCTCCGGGTCACGGCTTGTGAGTCCCTGCATGGAAAGTGCGATATGCCAGATGTACTCCGGCGGGGTGTGCGGGCTGCCGACACCCTTGGCCGCGGTGCCCTCGTAATAATACGGGTTTTCTTTGCTCAAAACAAAGGCACGGGTGTTTTTATAAATTTCGTCGTCGGCGCTGCAGTAGCCGAGGTACGGGATGGACATGAGGCTCGGGACGTTGGCGTCATCCATGAAGACGTAGTTGCCAAGGCCGTCGGTCTCATAGGCGTACATTTTGCCGAACTTCGGGTGCTCGACGACGCCGTATTTTTCGATGCCGTCTCGGATCTCGGACGCGAGCTTTTCGGCACGGGCGGCGACTTCCTCGTCCTTATAGATCTCACGCATGATCTCCGCGGTGTAGCCGAGGGTTACGACGGCGAACATGTTGGACGGGATGAGATAGCCGTAGACGCAGGCGTCATCGCTGGGACGGAAGCCCGACCAGGTCATGCCCGTAACGGCGACCGGCGCGCCGTGGCCGTCGTGCGTAAGGGTATCGGTGGGCGGGCAGTTGATGCGGCGGAAATAGTACGGGGACTTGCTGTGATTCTGCTCGACAGTGAAAAGGTCGAGGATGCGCAGGGTGCTCTTTTTGTACTGGTCGTTAAACTGGCCTGTGCGGCCGGTCTCTTTCCAGAGAAGGTACGCGAGCTGCACCGGGTAGCAGAGCGAATCGATCTCATACTTGCGCTCCCAGACCCACGGGGTCTCGAAATCGGTATCGTCGGATTCGCCGCTGGCGGTCTGACCGAGCGTTTCCGCAGCGTATTTCGGCCAGCACATGCCGTTCGCTTCCTGATTGAACGCGTTTGCGTAGGGGTCGATATCAATGCACTTGAACTGGCGGTTCACGAGGCCCTCAATGCAATCGGCAACCTCTGCGTCGTGCTTTGCGACAGGCAGATAGTGGCGAACCTGCGCGGTGGAATCACGCAGCCACATGGCGGGGATATCGCCGGTGATGACGAAGGTATCTTTTTCGCCGATGGTTTTGACGGTGGTATCCATGGTGTTGGGGTAGCAATTTTTAAAGAGCTCCGAGAGCTTCGCGTCGTTTGCGAGCTTTTCCTCGCAGATGCGCTTGACTTCCAAATCAATGGCTTTCATGGGATGATTCCTTTCGGGTGTGAAATATAAATAGTAGTTGTCGGTAAGCGAGGGTTAAAAGTCTTTGTTCAAACTTTCTTCGAGAAAGTTTGTCCGTTTCCAAAGGTGAAACCTTTGGTCGTCGTCCGCAGACGACGAAATCTTTTTGCGTTCATAAAATCAGGACGGGAGGGCGGAACTTCCAGTGGACGTTCCGCCCGTGGGAGACCCAATTAGGGGGTCTCCCGAAAAGGCGAAGCCTTTTAGAAAAGGTCGATCAAAGACTTTATTCGTTCGCGATTACGGAAAATCGGTGATTAAAGGCTCTGCAAAAACTCCGCTGCGAGGTCGAACCACTTGCCGACGTGCGGCAGGAGCTGGGCATCGCTGTTCGAGGTGACTTCGTTGCAAAGCGACAGGCCGTGGCCGCCCTCCGGGAACATGTGGAACTCCGTTTTGATGCCGTTTTTCTGCAAGGCGCTGACGAGCATCAGGGCGTTTTCGACCGGGACGCAGTCATCCGGCTGGGTGTGCCAGACGAACGTGGGCGGGGTATCTTTCGTGACGAAGTTTTCGAGCGACTGATTCGCTTTTTCGAGCTCGTACTGCTCACCGAGAAGGTTCTTGATGGAATCGTGGTGGGCGAACGGGCCGGACGTGATGACCGGATAGGAGAGGATCTGGCCGTTCGGGCGCAGAAGCTCGGACGGGCAGTTCATAGCCTCCGCAACGAACGGGCGGTTCCAGAAATTGCCGTAGCTTGCGGCTAAATGGCCGCCGGCGGAAAAACCGATGGTGAAAACCTTTTCGGGGTCACAGCCGTACTTTACGCCTTCTTCGCGGACGTATTTCACGGCAGTGGCGACTTCCAGAAGGGCAGTCGGAAAGCGCGCCGGGGCAACGGAATAGCGCACGACAACGGCGTTCATGCCGATGGCATTGAAGCGCATGGCGATGGGCTCGGCTTCACGGTCGGACGTAAAGGCGTACGCGCCGCCCGGGCAGACGATGACGGTGGGACGCTTTTCGATGGGAACCTCTTTTGAAAGATCCAGAAAATACGTATACATGGCTGCGTAATCCGCAGAGCCCGGCACGTGCAGTTTGATTTTTTCATGTATCATAAAGACAACTCCTTTGGCCGCAAAATTGCAGGATAAACCATACTGTCTTTAGTATATCAGCTGTTGACGGGCGGTGCAAGGCGATTTTGTGAAAATTTGGGTATGATCACGCTTTTTAGAATAATGTTGGGTAAAAAAGAAAGCCGCTGCCCGGTTTGGGTGCGGCTCTCGGCTAAACGAACTTACTTCGTTTTCTTTGCGGTTTTGGTGGTTTTTGCGGCTGCCTTTGTGGTTTTGGCGGCGGGCTTGGCTTCGGCTTTAACTTCTGCCTTGACTTCCGACTTTGCTTCGGCTTTCACCTCTGCCTTAGCTTTCTCTTTTGCAGCCGGCTTTGCGGTTTTTGCGGCGCACTTTGCCGGGGCTTTCTTTTCCTTTTCGACCTCGGTGAGCACCCAGTTCTGGTTATCGCCCTTCACGAACTCCCAAAGCTGTGCCGGTGCGCCGTCTGCATCGCTGATGTCCTTGATGTCGATGACCTTGCCGGACGCGACATGCGTGATGCGGCGGCAGCCCTTGACGGTAGTGGTCAGCTTCCAGAGCTGGGAAGCGTTGCCCTGTGCCTCTGCGAGAACAAGTGCGGTGCCGTTTTCTGCCTCACCCGGAACGGTGAGCGCGAGACCGCTGACCTTATGGACGAGCTGCACGGACGTGCCTTCTGCCGGGACGGCACACCAGACCTGCGTTTCGCCGCCGTTTGCGGTCATCTGCACGGCAGAGCCGCCGCAGGAAGCGAGAACCTTACCGCTTCTATGGTTTGTGATAACGTATTTCTTTTCTGTCTTTTCTGCCATGAATGATCTCTCCTTTATGAATAAACCTATGCTTTTCGCATATCATTTTCTGATTTTCTATGTACGATAATTAAGTATAATCATAAATTCCTGCAAAGTCAAATCGGCCGCAAGGGCTTTTATCTGCGGGTTTTACAATGAGAATTTTGCTGTTTACAGCAGATTTTGACGGGTTTTTATCTCTCTATCGTGAAAAGTGTCAAAAATTCGGATAGATTTCAGGATAGACTTGAAAATTGAATTGACTTTTTCCATAAAATGTTAATTTGTTTTTTGCGGATATTCTACAAGCAAAAGGAAAGAATTCACAAAATCGTAAGAGAAATTTACGTTTTATATCCTTGCATTCGGGTGGTGTATCGTGTATTCTTATATCTAGATAAGAAAAAGGAGATCGTAACGGGATGGATAGCTTAGACCGTAGACAGGGGCTTTCTTCGGAGCAGGTAGCGCAGCGCGTGCGCGACGGGCTTTCAAACGCCGACGAGGGCATTAAGACCAAAACCGAAAAGCAGATCATTTTAGAAAACACGTTCACATTTTTTAACATTTTGAACTTTGTACTGGCGCTGTTCGTTTTGCTGGTGGGTTCGTTTAAGAACCTTTTATTTTTGGGCGTTATCTTTTCTAATATTATTATCGGTTCGTTTCAGGGCATAAGAGCGAAACGGACGATTGACAAGCTCTCCCTCATTTCCGCACCGAAGGCTTCTGTGCTGCGCGACGGAAAACTGCGGACGATACCCGTGAGCGGGATTGTGATGAACGATGTGCTGCATCTTTCGACCGGGCAGCAGATCTGCGCCGACGCCATCGTTTTGGAGGGCGAAGCGGAAGTGAATGAATCGCTCATCACGGGCGAAAGCGATCCGGTCTTGAAGCGCGCAGGTGACGGGCTGCTTTCCGGCAGCTTCATCGTTTCCGGCAGCTGTTACGCCGAAGTGGAGCACGTAGGCCGCGAAAACTACGCAAACCGCATCGCAAACGGCGCGAAGTATGTGAAGCGCACGAACTCCGAAATTCTCCATTCCCTCGATTTCATTGTAAAGACGCTCGGCTTTACGCTGGTGCCGATTGGCATTTTGCTTTTCTGCAAGCAGTTTTTTTTGCTGCATGACACGATCCGCGAAGCTGTTGTGAGCACGGTCGCCGCGATCCTCGGCATGATCCCGGAGGGGCTCATTTTGCTGACAAGCGTGGTGTTCGCCGTGAGCGTACTGCGGCTTTCACGCTACAAGACGTTGGTGCAGGACCTGTACTGCACCGAATCGTTGGCACGCGTAGATGTGCTATGCTTAGACAAAACAGGTACAATCACCGAAGGCACGATGCAGGTGGACGAGCTGCACCCGCTGACGGGCTACACCGAAGAGGACATGACGGCTCCGCTGAAGGCGCTTGTGCAGGTTTTGACGGACGACAACCCGACGTACAACGCGGTGAAAGCATACTTTCCCGGCGGATCGGAGTGGAAAGCTGCGGCGACGGTGCCGTTCTCCTCTGCGAGAAAGTGGAGCGGCGCGTATTTCGGCGAGCGCGGCACGTATGTGATGGGCGCAGGCGAATTCATTTTGGGCGAACGCTTCGGTGCGCTGCGTGAACACACGGAGGAATATGCGGCGCGCGGCGAACGCGTTTTGCTGCTGGCGCACTCTGCCAAGCCTTTCCTTGAAAACAAAGTGCTGCCGGACGACATTGAGCCGGTGGGCTTCATTTTAATCAGTGATAAGATCCGCACGGAAGCACCGCAAACGCTGCGCTATTTTGCAGAGCAGGGCGTGACGCTGAAGGTCATCTCCGGCGACAACGCCGTGACGGTCTCTAACATTGCACAGAAGGCCGGTCTGCCCCACGCGGAAAACTACTGCGATGCGACGACACTGCACACCGACGAGGAGATTGCGGGGGCAATTGAGCAATACAGTGTGTTTGGCCGCGTGACGCCGCAGCAGAAACTGAAATTTGTGCAGGCGTTAAAAGACCACGGCCACACGGTGGCGATGACGGGCGACGGTGTGAATGACGTTCTGGCGCTGAAAGAGGCCGATTGCAGCATTGCGATGGCTTCCGGCAGCGACGCGGCGCGCACGGTCTCGAACCTCGTTTTGCTCGACTCCAACTTTGCTTCCATGCCGCAGGTGGTGAAGGAAGGCAGGCGCTCCATCAACAATTTGCAACGCTCTGCATCGCTGTTTTTGCAGAAGACGATCTATTCGACGGTGCTGGGTGTGCTGTTCATTTTTCTTTCTGCTTCCTACCCGTTTGAGCCGATTCAGCTGACGTTTATCAGTTCGATTACGATCGGTATTCCGTCGTTTATACTGGCGCTGGAGCCGAACAACGAGCGTATAAGCGGCAGCTTTTTGGCGAATGTTTTGAAGAAATCGTTCCCCTCTGCCCTGACGATGATTCTTGGCGTTTTGTTTTTGACGCTGTTTAAGGGGCCGCTGAATTTGACGAACCCGCAGGTCTCGACACTTTCGGTCATTGTGGCGTTTGCCGTTGGGTTTATGCTGATGTTCAAGCTTTGCCTGCCGTTCAACGCGCTGCGCGGGGCGCTGTTCGGCACGATGGTGGCGGCGTTCTTTGTGGGATACATCGGCTGCATGGACCTGGTTTCCATGGTGCCGCTGACCGCCCCGATGCTGTTTATTTTGATCCCGCTGCTCATTGTGTCGGTCGTCTTTATGGTGCAGACAAACCATTTTATGGAGCATTTTGCAGAGCGCCACACGCGGCGTTTGCTGCAAAGCAGGTTCTTCCAGAATCACCGCAGAAAGCGGCGTGAGGCGGCGCACAAAGACCGCCACGCCGCCTCACGCCGCACAGAGCAGCCAAGCAGAGTGCGAAACGGTAAAAGAGCTTAATTTAGTCGAGATAATATGAAAATACCCCGGCAGGCGGTTTGGATGGCTTGCCGGGGTGTTCTTATGCGCTTGTTAATTTTACAGGATGCAGTATTTTGCCATGTAGTCTTCCATGGCGGGGAGGATATTGTTGTATTTTTCGGACTGCTTTAAGTACTCGTGGATGTCCTCGACGGTGACGATAGCGTGGACCTTGATGCCGAACTCCTCGTTGACCTCCATGATGGCGGTTTTGCCGGGAACCTTGCCTACCTCGCAGCGGTTGACGGAGATGAACATATCGTTGACTTTCACATTGCCGCAGCCATAGAGGATCGGCATGGTCTCGCGCACGGCGGTGCCGGCGGTGATGACGTCTTCGATGATAATAATTTTATCGCCGTCCTTCGGCTTGTAGCCGACGAGGCTGCCGCCTTCGCCGTGGTCTTTCTCTTCCTTGCGGTTGAAGAAGTAGGGCTTCGAGATGCCATACTCGTTATAGAGAGACGCGGCGGCGGCTGTGGCAAGCGGAATACCCTTGTACGCCGGGCCGAACATGGCGGAGAAATCTTCGCCGACGGTCTCCTTGATGAGCGATGCGTAGAACTTGCCGAGCTTTGCGATCTGCTCGCCGGTCTTATAGTTGCCGGTATTGACGAAGTACGGCGTATTGCGGCCGCTCTTCGTGACGAAGGAGCCGAAACGCAGCACGTCTGCGGACATCATGAACTCGATAAACGCCTTTTTGCTTTCTGTCAGCATAAAAACCATCCTTTATTTCCGTCATGGGTCGGAATTTATTTTTATCAGTATAGCATAGATTTGTGTTTTCGTCAAAATTTTTTACGCGAACTTACGCTGCCGGAGAAAGGCCGTTTTCCGCCGACCACGTATAGACAGAATACGTATTGCCGTCCGTTGTAACGGCGACGGTGCCGTCTGTATCGGTGCGCAGGATCTTGCAGTTGCGTTCGGAAAGGCTTTCGAGCGTTTCGTGGTGCGGGTGACCGTATTTATTATCCTGCCCGCAGGATATGACGGCGACGGCGGGGTTCACGGCGCGGAGAAAATCCATGGAGGACGATGTGGATGAGCCGTGGTGGCCGCACTTTAAGACGTTTGAAGTGATGTCCGTTTCGCGTGCTAAGATATTCTCTTCAACTTCGGTTTCGGCGTCGCCGGTGAGCATAAAGGAGATATTGCCGTAGGTGAAGCGCAGAACAGCGGAATAGTTGTTGAGGTTATCGAATATCTCGTCCTTTTCCGGGGATAGGACGGCAAAATTGGCGTTTTCGGGCGCGGAGATTTTTGTATCGGTGGAGATCTGCTCGGTTTGGACGTTTTTGTCGAGCAGGGCATCGAGCATATTTTCGTATGTAGCGGTGGTGGGCGTTTGGTCGTCGGGCAAAAGGGGCATGTAGAACGTGCCGATGGTGTAATCCTCGATAATCTGCTTCATGGAGCCGATATGGTCCGCGTGCGGGTGCGTGGCGACAACGGCATCGAGCGATGTGACGCCGAGCGCCTGAAGGTCGCTTTCGATAGTCTCTCCCGCTTCGCGGGTGCCGGCATCAATGAGCATGTTGTAATCGGTGCCGATTTGAATTAAAATGCTATCCCCCTGCCCGACATCTAAAAAGTAGACGGCGCAGTCGGCGGCGTCGGTGCTTTGAGTGGGCTGTGCGGGGGCGCTTGAGTCTGTGTTCGGTGCACCGGTGAGGTACGTTTCAAGCTCCGGGAAATAATAGACAAGCACCGCCGCGAGCACAAGGACGACGCTGATGACGGCGGAAAGCGTTTTTTTGTTCCGGGGTTGGCGGCGACGGACTGCGCCGGTTCTTTTTTGTGGCATGAGTCTCTCCTTTTTGTTTACATAATTTGTTTTACGTGATACAAAAAAGCTGCCGCAGTTTTTACTTGCAGCAGCTTACTTTGCAAATCCTACTCTTTACTTACCTTGCGTTTCGTCCTTGTAAAGGTTAAAGCGGAACAGCTTGGATTCATCCGCTTCATTATCGCAGACCACAAAGGCTTCTGCGATCTTTCCGCCTTCGATCAGAGACGTAAGACCGATGAGCTGACACAGCTTGCTTTTCAGGTTCAGCTTATCACCGTCGCGCGTCATCAGATACACATTGCCCTCGCAGCTATCCAGTACAGACAGGAAGCCCGGAACATCGATGTCGTGAAGTTCGATCATCTTGGACATCAGTCATCTCTCCTTTGATATGAGATTTAGTCTCATTATGGTTTGCCGATAGGGTTCTATGTGGAAAACCATAATATCCTATGATGGCTTTATTCTATCACAACAGCAGAGAATACACAAGGGCTAAACGGAAAAAAGGTGTGTTGCATTCAGGTTAAATTTTCAGTGAATTTGTTAAACATTGAGAAAGTTTATGAATCTTTCCAATCATTCGCCGGAGGCACCGTAGTTCGCGAGCACGCGGGCGCTGGGATCGTTGACATCGCAGCCCTCCCACGCTTTGTTCGGCATCCAGAAGTCCTTGACCATTTCCGCTTGACCGGGATAGTATTTTTCAAAAATTTCACGGTAGAGAAGGGATTCTTTCGTAAACGGCGTTGCGAACGGATATTTTGCGGCGCGGAGCTTCATTTCGTCATCGGTATACTTTGTTTCGGCGTAGGCCTTGAGGTAATCGACCATAGAGTGACCGACGGCATCGGAGAACGCGGCTTTTTCGCGGTATAAAATCGGCAGCGGGAGGTAATCGCCCTCGAACGCGTGGCGCAGGAGGTATTTGCCTTTTTTGTACTTGTTGAGCTTCATCTCAGGATCAACGGACATGACGTATTTGACGAAATCGAGGTCGCCGAACGGAACGCGGGCTTCGAGCGAGTTGGCGGAGATGCAGCGATCGGCGCGGAGCACATCGTACATATGAAGCTCCCGCACGCGCTTTTGGGCTTCCGTTTGGAACGCAGCGGCGCTGGGGGCGAAATCTGTATATTTGTAGCCGAAGAGCTCATCGGAAATTTCACCGGTGAGCAGCACGCGGACATCGGTCTGCTCGTGAATGGCTTTGCAGACGAGGTACATGCCCATGCTGGCGCGGATGGTGGTGATGTCATACGTGCCAAGCAGCGCAATGACGGTTTCGAGATTTTCGATAACATCGTCCTTTGTGATGATGACCTCGGTGTGGTCGCTGTGAATGTAATCGGCAACTTCGCGGGCGTATTTTAAATCGATGGCGTCTTCACTCATGCCAATGGCGAACGTGCGAATGGGCTTCTTTAAAAGCTTTGCCGCGACGGAGCAGACGAGGGAGCTATCGAGCCCACCACTGAGAAGAAAACCGAGCGGGGCATCGGCATCGAGCCGCTTTTCGATGCCGGCAACGAGCTTATCATGGATGTTTTTACAGACAGTCTCGAGGTCATCGCGGCAAACTTCTTCGACTTCGGCGATGTCGCAGTAGCAGGTAAATTTGCCGTCCTTATAGTAGTGGCCCGGCGGGAACGGCATAACGCGATGGCACAGGCCGACGAGGTTTTTCGGCTCGCTGGCAAACACAATGTGGCCGCTTTCGCTGTACCCGTAGTAGAGCGGGCGGATGCCGATAGGGTCGCGCGCAGCGATGAAGCTATCAGTCTCGGCATCGTAAATAATCAGGGCAAACTCGGCGTCGAGCTTCTTGAACATCTCGGTGCCCTCTTCTTTGTAGAGAGGGAGTAAAATTTCGCAGTCAGAGTCACTTTTGAAGGTGTAGCCTTTTCTCCGGAGCTCCTCTTTAACGGAACGGAAGCCGTAGAGCTCGCCGTTGCAGACGACGGCGGAACCGTCCAGCTCAAACGGCTGCATGCCTTCTTCTGTGAGGCCCATGATGGCGAGGCGGTGGAAAAAGAGCCAACCTGCGGGCGTTTCCAGTGTGCGGGACATATCCGGCCCGCGGGAAACGGTTTTATCAAAGCCCTTTCGTAAATCTTCCAAACGAATGTCTTTTGCTGTGTAACCCATAATCGAACACATATCGGTTCCCTCCAAATAAAATAATTTCAGTCCAAACGCAAATAAAAAAACAGCCGTTTGTCCCAATTTCTTAGGACGAATAGCTGTTGTATCCGCGGTGCCACCTAAATTATCTTATAAAGAAGATCACCTTTACTGTCTCTAACAAGACAGGCACGGCTTAACGCGCCGCCACACGTCGCACCTACTGAGATATACGCATCTTTTCGGCTTGAGGCTCCGAAGTGTTATTCGCCGGTGTGCTTACGCGGGGTTCACACTCTCCCCCGCTCACTGTGCAAAGCGGTCTGCCGGGTACTTCTCTTCATCTGTGCCCTTGAATTATTATGCTAAGTTTATACCACCAATATTTCATTTTGTCAACACTTTTTTGAAAAAATTTTTGATTTTACATGAAATTTGCAATTTTTCGGTTTACAGCTTGCAGTTTGTAGACGATTTTAGCCATACTAAAACGTATTTGTCAAAAATCAAAAAGCTCTTTTCATTTTACGGGAGTTGTATTATAATAAGCTTGGATAAAATGCAAAATGAAACAGGAGGTCTTTTCCATGTTTGCCTATAAAACTTTGAAAAGCGGCACTGACATTCGCGGTGTTGCAAGTGAAGGCGGCGGCGCGCCAATTAACCTGACCGATGAGGTCGTGGAGCGCATTGCAGCCGGTTTTCTCGTTTGGTGCGAAAAGCACCTGGACAAGTGCGCCGAGGGGCTGAAAATTGCCGTCGGCCATGACTCCCGCATTTCCGCAGACCGTATTGCGGCGGCGCTGTTCCGCGCGTTTACGACGTACGGTGCTTCGGTTTACGACTGCGGCCTTGCCTCTACCCCGTCGATGTTCATGGCGGTTTTGGAGCTGCCGTGCGACTGCTCGGTGCAGATTACGGCGAGCCACCATCCGTTCTTCCGCAACGGACTGAAGTTCTTCACGCCTGCGGGCGGCCTTGACAGCCCGGATATTTCCGAGATTTTGGAATATGCACAGAACGGCGCTGCGCCGAAGGAGACCGACAACGGCACGCTGGTGCCGGTGGACTATATGTCGAAATATGCAGATAATCTGCGCGAGATGATCCGCAAGGGCGTGAACGCGGAAGATTATGCGCATCCGCTTGCGGGCTTTAAGATCGTTGTGGACGCCGGCAACGGCGCGGGCGGTTTTTACGCAAACGACGTGCTGAAGCCGCTTGGTGCGGACATTACGGGCAGCCAGTTTTTGGAGCCGGACGGCCGCTTCCCGAACCACATTCCAAACCCGGAGAACGAGGAGGCCATGGCGAGCGTTTGCGCGGCGACCGTGAAGGCCGGTGCGGACCTTGGCGTAATTTTTGACACAGACGTAGACCGCGGCGGCGCTGTGGACAGCCGCGGCGAAGAGATCAACCGCAACCGTCTTGTGGCGATTGCTTCCGCCATTGCGCTGGAGGGCAACCCGGGCGGCACCATTGTGACGGACTCCATTACGTCTGACGGACTCAAGACCTACATTGAGCAGACGCTCGGCGGCAAGCATCACCGCTTTAAGCGCGGTTACAAGAATGTCATCAACGAAGCGGTACGCCTGAATAACGAGGGTGTGAACTGCCCGCTGGCGATTGAGACGAGCGGCCATGCGGCGCTGCGCGAGAACTACTTCCTTGACGACGGTGCCTATCTGGTGACGAAGATCATCATTAAGGCGGCACAGCTGCGCCGCGAGGGCAAATCGCTCGATAGTCTCATCGCCGATCTGAAGGAAGCCAAGGAAGAAAAAGAGTTGCGCTTCCCCATTACCGCGGAGGATTTCCGCCCCTATGGTGAGAGCACCATTGCGGCGCTTGAAAGCTACGCGAAAGCGCACAACTGGAACATTGCGCCGGACAACCGCGAAGGCATCCGCATTTCGTTCCCGGAAAACGACGGCGACGGCTGGTTCCTGCTGCGCATGAGCGTACACGACCCCATTCTACCGCTGAATATCGAAAGCAATTCCGTCGGCGGTGTACGCGTGCTGGCTGAGAAGTTGCTGAAGTTCTTTGACGAAGTGAAGCCGGAGAATGTGGACTATGCGGCGCTGAAGGGATTTTTGGAAAAGTAAGCTGAAATTAAATATTTAAATAAAAAGAACTCCCGACTGCTGCGGTTCATCATTTGCGGCAGTCGGGAGTTTTCGTCAAAACTCGATGATATGGAGCTTTTGGGCGACTTCTTTGGCGTCGCCGCGGCGTTTGACGCCGAGCTTTTGGAGGATGTGGATGACATGCGTTTTGACGGTGGCGACCTTGACACCGAGGATGTCGGCGATCTCCTGGTTGCTGCGGTTGCCGCACAGGAGCCGGAGCACCTGCGTTTCTGCGGGCGAAAGCGGTTCTGAGAGCCGCGGCATGGGACGCAAGAAATTCGGGTACAAAACAGCCTGACGGCGCGTTTCCTGTAAAAGGAGTGAAAAGAAGGACTCGTCCTTTTTGTAGCCGGTAAACGTCAGCATGGGCATTACGGCGGCGCCAAACTGCGCAATAGGCATAACGAAGCGGTACTCATGGGCGGCATCAAGCGCCTGCATCCACTCCTCCTGCCACCGGGCGTTATTTTGCCGCTGATAGCAAACGGCCGTTAGGATGCGGATATATATGCGGTCCATCACGCGACCGCAGCGCTCACAGAACGGGATGAGTGAGGCCAATGTGAGCAGCGCGGTATTTTCTTCTCCGAGCGCGATCTCAACCATGGCACGCGTTATATACTGGTAGCGCCACATGGTACGGATGCGCGGCGTGATCTGCGGGGCAGATGTACGGTACCACTGCTCTGCCTTTTCCATTTCACCGGTGCGCAGCCATATACGGCAGCGCATGGCATCGATATTCGGCAGGAAACGCTTGTTGTCCTCCTCAAACTCTGTTCGCAGACTGTCTAAAGAAGAAAGCGCCATGATGGCGTTGCCTTGCTTCGTTTGGGCGCGCGCCATGAGACCGATGATGGCAAACGTCATATCCGGCGTACCGTGACGCTCGATCTCGGGCAACTGGGCTACAAGCGTCATGAGCCACGGAAGGTTATCCTCCCCTTTTTCAAATTTGCTTTCGCAAAGGGCGCAATCGGCAAAACCGATGCCGTCTTTGCCGAGAATAGCCTCCATCGGCTTGCGGATGGTTTTGTAGAGCAGTTCATCGTGCTTGGACCACGAGCAGAAATCTTTGCCGCCGTTCATAAGACTTGGCAGCATGCTGGTGACAGAAAACGTGGGTGTTTGCAAGCTTTTATCCGTTAGAATTTTGAAATAGTTGCCGATATTCTCTGCGATGCCTTTGCTGCTGCGCTGCGGGAGGGAGATATCGAGATATGCAAGCTTGCCGCGCACCTCTTTGTAGGCGGTGTCGGTCTTTTTGAGCGGGGCGGCATACTCCTGCAGGGCGGAATACCACATTTCGGAGGCTTCGTAATCCATGCAGAGGGACGTGAGCATGCTCATACCGCACATGAGCGATGGCGAGCGGAGGATCTCCTCTTTCGGGATGGCATAGTAATACTTTTCCATCTCATAGTAATGTCCCACACCGGGGTGCTGCTCTGCGTTGCGGATGAGCATTTCCGAGACGCGGCGGTGGTCTTTGCAGCGCGAATAGCACTCGAGCGCATGCTCGTAATCTTCGTGCAGCTCATAGTAAAGCCCGGCGCGGCTGTACACTGCGGCCTGCTCCTGCGGCGTATAGACTTGGCGGAGTTCCCACAGGAGGAACTGTTGGAAAAAGCTCCAGAAGCGGTATTTCTGTGCATCGGCATTTAAAAGCATGGTGGTATCGTGCCGAACGATGGAAATAAGCTCGTTGATGTGGCTGTCGCCGGAAATCATCTGGGCAAGCTCGGCGTCGAATGTATCGAACGGGGCGATGTCGAGCAGCATACGGCGCAGCGGCATTGAAAAGCGGTTGAAGATGTTATCCTCAAAATAGTGATAGATTTCCTGCTGCACAATGCCGACGATCTCCGGCGTATAGGGCTGACCGTTTTGCATCAGGCGCGAAAGCGCCGTTAGGGCCAGCGGGTAGCCGAGAGAATCGTGGATGATGACGTTGATCTCTGCTTCCGTTGGTGTGCAGCCATTCTTTTCCAGAAAAACACGCACGGTATCGCGGTCAAACAGCAGATCTCTGGCCTCGATGAGCTGCAAAAGCCCCGTAAAGCGGAATGGCATGAGCCAGCCGGGCAGCACGCCGCGGCTTAAAATGACGAAGTGCAGCTCCGGATTTTCGCGGATCCATGCGCAGAGCGTTTGCTGATCTTCCGGGTCTTTGAGCGCGGGCAGGGAATCGATCACAATCGCATCTACATTTTTCGGCACGGGCTCGTGCAGGAATTCCGGGTCTTCTGCCGAAAACACGCAGGTTTTGTGATTGCTGAGCAAGGCGGTGGCGGCTGTAGACTTGCCGAAGCCGCACGGCGCGCTGAAGAAAATGACGCGGCACTGAGCCCAACCCTGTAAGAATTGCTCGCGCAGCGATGGCTTGATGACGACTTCATTCATGTGCTCTACTCCCCTTTTATGGTTTATAACCACAATATATCATATTTTGCGCGAAATGTAATCCATCTAAAGATGGATTTTTGAAAAAATTTTGGTTTTGTCGAGGAGAAAAGGTGGAAAGGTAGTACGATTTTGCGAAAATGAAAAAAGCCTCTCGGACACCGGCACGTGCATGCGGTGTTCGAGGGGCCATTTTGTTGTATTTTGTACAACTGTATTTCATACAGCTTTTATGCGGCTTTTTCCTGAAGCTTCTGCTTTTTTCTCTGCGTCTTCGACGAGACGGCTCTTGGAGAGGTCGGCGTGGCGATAATAGAGCAGTGTGAGGGTGCTGCACACGAGCCAACCGGCAGGGTAGCCTAAGGCGATGGGAATGATGGTGTTGGAGATGAAGTTCGCCATGATAAAGAGGTAAATCTGGCGGAAGACGACGAACGAGCTCAGCATGATAATCATCGGTGCGCGGGAATTGCCTGCACCGCGCAGCACGCCGGAGTAGACCTGATTGACGCAGCAGAACACGTAGAACGGCGAGCAATAACGCAGCAGCATGGAACCGTATGCGACGACCTCTGCTTTACCGTTGAAGAACGAGACGAGCTGCGGCGCGAAGATGAGCAACGGGATTGTCAGAATGACGGTTGCGACGACGGACATGATAAACGCTGTGCGTGCGCCCTTCTTGGCGCGGGCGACCTGATCGATGCCGAGGTTCTGTCCGACGAATGTGGTAGACGCGAGCGCGAGAGACTGCATCGGCAGGAAGAGAAGCTGGTCAATCTTACTGTACGCTGTCCAGCCGGACATGCAGTCTGCGCCGAAGTAGTTCACATAAGACTGTACAAATACGTTCGAGAACGCGGTGATCGCCATTTGGATGGCGGCCGGGATGCCGACGCGCACAATCTTCGCGAGCATTTCTTTATCGAGCTTCAAGTATTTGAGCTCGACCTTGATGCAGGAATCCGTGCGGAACAGCGTAATCATCGTAAGCATGGCGGAGACGCCCTGCGAGATAATGGTCGCATACGCAACGCCCTCAACACCCATGCCGAGCGACAGCACGAAGACGAGATCGAGAATGATGTTGAGCACGGCGGAGACGACGAGGAAATAGAACGGGCGCTTGGAATCACCCACGGCACGCAGAATGCCCGCGCCCACGTTGTAGAGCATAAGGCCGATGACGCCCGCGAAGTAGATGGTGAGGTATGCGGAGGACTCCGGCATGACCTCTGCCGGGGTCTTCATGAAATTGAGCACGAAGGGGATCATAGCGATGCCGATGACTGTAAAGAGCACAGCCAAAATGAGCGTCATGGCGATGGAGGTGTGGACGGTATCGCGCACCTTATCATACCGCTTTGCACCGTAATACTGTGAAATGACGACGCCGGCGCCGCTGGAAAGCCCTAAGAATATGCCGATGAGCATGTTGATAACAGGACCGACCGTGCCGACCGCCGAGAAAGCCTCGTTGCTGACATAGTTTCCGACAACCCACGTATCGACCGTGTTGTAGAGCTGCTGGAAAATGTTGCCGATGAGAAGCGGAAACGCGAATGTGATGAGGTGGCGGAAGATGCTGCCCTGCGTCATATCCACATCGCGCTTAGTTTTCTGCTTCAGGATGCTGAGTTTAGACATAATAATATCACCTGCAACTGATTATACACGCTCTGTTTGAGATAATCAACTAAAATCTTAAAAATGTGGAATATCTTTTACCTCGATACGCACAATAAACCCGGTTAAACAGAAAGGGTGGTCGTATGAAAAAGAAAACACCGCAGCAATATGACGCGATGGTGCAGAAGGCTTCACCGCACTCCCCTGTACTGAAAAACTGCCTGTTTGCGTTTTTATCCGGCGGGGCCATCTGCACACTGGGGCAAGCACTTGCGAACACGTTCATGCTGCTGGGGCTCGATTTAAAAGACGCGCGGACGTGCGTTTCCATCTCGCTCATTTTCATTTCCGCCGCGCTGACAGCCTGCGGCGTATACGACAACATAGCGAAATACGCCGGGGCAGGCACGCTGGTTCCGATTACGGGGTTTGCGAACTCAATGGTCTCCCCTGCGCTGGAATTCAAAAGCGAGGGCTTTGTGACGGGCCTCGGCGCGAAGCTGTTCACGGTGGCGGGGCCGGTACTGGTGTTCGGCATTTCGGCTTCGGTTTTGTACGGGATCGTGCTGTATATCATCGGGCTGTTTTAAGGAGGGCTTATGAAAAGACTCGGACGTTACACGCTTCTATTTGAGCGCCGCCCGGCGATTTTGGGCCACGCGGCGATGTGCGGAAAAAAAGAAGCCGCGGGCCCGCTGGCGCGCGACTTTGACCAGACGTTTCTCGATTCTTATTTGAATCAGGAAAGCTGGGAAAAAGCGGAAAGCATGCTGCAAACGGAAGCCGCGAACCTTGCGATACGCAAGGCGGGGCTTCAAAAGCAGGACATTAACATGGTATTTGCGGGAGATCTGCTGAACCAGTGCATTTCGAGCACGTTTGGTCTGCGCGGAATGGACATTCCGTTCCTTGGGCAATACGGGGCGTGCTCCACGATGGCGCAAACGCTCATCATGGCCTCCATCATGGTGGAATGCGGCGCGGCGAACTACGCCTGCGCGGTGACCTCTTCCCACTTCTGCACGGCGGAGCGACAATTCCGCACGCCGCTGGAATACGGCAGCCAGCGCGCGCCGACTGCGCAGTGGACGGCGACAGCTTCGGGCAGCGCGGTGCTCGGTATGAGCGGCGACATTCAAGTGCGGCACGCGACCGTGGGGCGCATCACCGACCTTGGTGTGACCGACATGACGAACATGGGCGCGGCGATGGCCCCCGCTGCAGCGCAGACTTTGCTGGATTTTTTTAATGATACGGCGACAAAGCCTGAGGACTACGACCGCATTTACACAGGCGACCTCGGGGCGGTTGGCACAAAATTATTATACGAACTGCTGCGCGAAAACGGGATCGGTCTGCGCAACCACGAGGACTGCGGGCTGATTCTATTTGACCGCGAGGCACAGGACGTGCACGCGGGTGGCTCCGGCTGCGGATGCTCAGCCGGTGTATTATGCGGGCATATTTTGAACCGCATGGATCGCGGAGAGCTGAAAAATATTCTCTTTATGGCGACCGGCGCGCTGATGTCCACAACCTCTTCGCAGCAGGGCGAGAGCATACCGGGCATCGCGCATTTGGTGCATGTGGGGAGGGGATAAAAAAACTCGGCACAATCTGTACCGAGCTTTTACGGCGGATGATGCAATTAAGCTACGTCATCCGCCTTATTTTTTCTTTTAAGTTTTGAAAGCAACCCGAACACAATCTCTTTTACGAGCGGTTCTTTGAGCAACAGTAAGACGATGCCGTAGAGGCCAAAAAACAATATTGCTGCAAACACCAGCAACCAGAATGTGCCGATTTGCAGATGACTGACCCAAACTGCGCTAAGCACAGCCGGAATGAGTGCTGCAAAAATTTTAAAATAATGTATATCCAGAAAAGCACCGCGCACTTCTGAACGCAGCGCAATATACTGCACCACGAGCACCGCAAACTCGGCGGCAAGCGTACCTATAGCCGCGCCGGACGCGCCGTACTGCGGAATTAAAATCGCATTTAATATTAAATCGGTAACAGCACCGACGATTTCGGAAACGAGCACTGTTTTTTCACGCCCAAGCGGCACAAGAATTTGAATGCCCAACACATTTGTGATGCCGATGAACAATAGCGTCGGCATAATGATCTGCATAGGCAGGGTTGCCGATTCATACAGTGTGCCGCCGGTCAGGAAACGAATGCTCTGCTCGGCAAATAGCATGAAAAAGATCATCAGCGGCAGTGCCACCAGCATGACGAAGTTCAGAGCCTTTGCACTAATACGCCTGAATTCACCCTTCATCTCCATCTCAACGTAATACGACGCACGCGGCAGCAGTACCGTGCCGAGGGACGTCACCAGACTGACCAAAACCACTTTCACCTTCACGGCGGCATCGTAATAGCCGACCTGTGTCTTTGTCGCCATGATGCCCAACATCACGTTGTCCAGATTAGTATAGATTGTCGTGGCACAGGACATGGCGAAAAAGATCAGCACCGGCTTTAAGTGACGGTGTATGCTGTAATATCCGACTGGGTGAAAATCGATGTACTTTCGCGCATGAAACAAATTGATAATATTTGCAGCACTGGATGCAAATACGGTGATGCCTCCATAAACTACATAATCGCTTTTTTGGTGGATCAAAAGAAACATGCCGACCATGGCGATGATCTTGAAGACAATCGACCGCACCGCAATATAAGTGTACTGCTCCAAAGCTTTATAGAGCCACTCCATACCAATGGCAGAAAACAGAATCATAGAGCTGACCACGATATACAGTGCTCTGTCCTCCCGCAGCCGCGGCACAAAAATAATGGCCAGTGCCAGCGCAACATATGATAACGCCCCGACTACAAGGTTAATGGCGAGCAGTTCGTGTGTCGTTCGCGTCAGCTGCTCCCGGTCATCTCGCACCATAGCGCAGATGCGTATGCCGTAAATTGGGATGCCAAGCTGTGCAAACATGTTGAAATAGGTGATTAACGAGATGGCAAACGAAACCTTGCCTGTTCCATCCGGCAACAGAATATTGGAAACATAGCGGAAGGTGATGAGCGGAAAAATGATGGACGACATTGTGAGAATGGCGTTCATCACAAAATTTAATTTCAGGGATTTCCCTTTCATAAGCAGAACCTTTATCCTTTCGGTCTAAACCGCACGGTAAGCTCCGCAATTCTTACCGTATATATCTTTATGGAAACAAATATTTGCCGACATACGGGATCTTCTGCAATACCTTTACAAGCAGCAGAGCGGCAAAATAAACCGCAAACGCACCGAATAGCCGCCACCATCCGCTTAATGTATCGACCGAAAACCACGATGTAATTCGATCGATAACCAGCACGTGTATCAAGTAGATTCCAAAACTTGCCCCTGAAAGCCATTTGATGAGACGGATAAATTTCTCGTTTCGAAAAATCGGATAATCGCAAGCATACTTTATGAATACAAAAATGGCAGCAGCCAGAAGAATCGGAAAACGCATGAACTGCGCCGTTGCAATGCATACCTACAACGCAAAGACATGCCAAAACATTTAACACATCAAAATAAACAATTCGCTTTCGTTCTACTGTTTTTCCATGTTATCCTCTTAACCGTTTGCACCGACTTCTCGCTTTTTCATGGAAGCAAGTACCGGGAAAAGCAGGAAATTTGTAGATGTCAGCATTTTAAAGCTCTTAGCACCATTGAGTTCGGTATAAAGCGTTTCGCTTTTACTTTTAATCGTTTTCACCATAGCTTTTGCGGACTGCTTTGCCGCTTTGCTGTCTGTGGCTGTCAGATAAATGAAAAGCTGCATACCGGCAATTCGGGTGATATTTCTGCGTAGGAATGCGGCAGTTTTTGGTTCTGACGTACCGCTGTTTTCATACGCCGCATATGCATCGGAAAGGTGACCGAGTACCAACTCGTGCATCGCACAGTTGCGCTGTAAGCTGTTGATATTCATGCTCTGTGTGGAAAGCGAAACACGATACATATAGATTGTTTGCGGAGCAACGGTGACTGTTTTCACATACGGGATGGGGTACAAAAGGTACTCTGCATCTGTATAGAAACAGTTATCAAGATGAACGTTATTCTTTTGCAGAATACCCGTGCGATAGGTCACATTGTGCATCGCCACGGTGAGTTGATCGCAAACAGAAGAAAACGGCACGTCCATACACGGAGCAACGTTCGTTTTCTCTTCTTTTTTTTGCCCTGTTTCATGGTCTACACAGCAATGATCCGCACAGACCATATCGGCATTTGTCTTTTCCAGTATATCCAGAAAAGCGCCCATCTGTGCTGTGTTTACCCAGTCATCACCGTCTACCATACGAAAATATTTTCCGGTAGCGTGCTTGATGCCGCTATTTACAGTGGAACCGGGTCCTGCATTTTTTTGTGAGATCAAACGGAATGTTCCGGGATATTTTTTTTCATATGTGGAAACAATTTCCGGTGTGCGGTCTTTGGAGCCGTCATCGGTCACGAGGACCTCCACACGATCTAAAATTGCAGGATCGATAAAGGAATCAAGACACTGTTCGATAAATTTTTCTACGTTATACGCTGCGACTGAGATGCTTAGCACTTTTTGCATAATGTTCCCCCTCTTCCTTTTTTACAGTCTGCATCAATGCACCTAAGGCCATCCAGAACATAAAGGACATCGGCGAGCAGACATACAAAATTTCAGACATGAAACAGCTTGCACACACCATGGCTGCCAAAACGGCTAAATACGCCGGTGCGATTCCTTGCAGCTGCATAGAAATCTGTTTCCAATTTTTAAATACGGCAATGATACACCGCACAGCCAACGCAAGATACAAAAGCAAGCCCACAGCGCCCTGTGCGACTAAAATATCAAAGAAGGCGTTGTGCATACTGGAAAAGTGCATGTGGTCGTTATTGATTAAATAGGAGTCTTCCTGTTCGGCTTCAACGTAAGCCAAAACTGTGTTATGCCCCACACCGAAAACCGGTTTTTCTTTAAATATCTCGATTGCGCTTTTCCAAATATCTATACGGCGATTTGATATATCTGCCGCGTTCGTTTCTTTGGGGCGGATTGTCACCTTTGTTGCGTCGGGTTCAGCGCTTGGCTTTGCTGCTGCACTTGGTTTCGCTGAACTGCTTGCGCTCACAGTTTCTTTTTCCTCCATAACTGCCACACTGTTATTATAAACTGTCTTTATAGCTGTCGGCAAAGCTACCGAGGCTACAACCGCTACAACAGCAAGCAAAACGGTAACTCCTCTTCTGCGGCTTTTAACCGTATAAAGCACGGCACAAACCGCCACGCCGACAGTGAGCGCAATGCGGCACGCGCGGGAATCTGAAAACGTGATATACAACACATCTAATGCCACCAAACAGCTCATTGCAATACGCAAAATGATGTTGTGATTTTTACTGAAAACACCAATTGCAAGCAAAAGTGAGACGCAGCACATTAAAGCGCCGATATTCGGATCCCAATAGACACCGTAGAGGCGTCCCCAGTAAAAGCCAGTATAGTAAAGCGGCATTTCCGGTGTTTCGGGATAAAAGATCTCATTTTTTCCGAGAAGCATATAAGCAAAACTCATAACGGTCAGTACAGCACATACACTTAAATAAAATCCAATCCAAACGCGCCGCTTTCTTATATCTTCCGCGGAACGGCTCTCCTTATAGCAATACACCATTAAGAATAAGATTCCCTGCATGATGAGTGTTCGGATATTCTCATACCAACCATACTGGCGATTCAAAAAGGTTGAAAGCAGATAGGTTACGCAAAGTGCTGCGATCAGCCAAAAGCCACGGCTTTTACTGTACGTCTTAAAGTGTAAAAATCGATATACGCAGACTGCGGCAGATAAAAACAGTGTTGGCCATAATGCTAAAGAAATGATTGCCGTACCGAATGTCAGCGAGCAATCCTGAAAGAAGCCGACGGTCATAAACCCTAAGCCGGCAAATAGTTCAATCCACCAAAATGTGCGGTCGGCGAGTTTTTTCATAACAACTTCTTCCCCCTAACCCAATATGGATAATATCTCCTCTTTTTGTGCATCTAAGTCAAACGGACGAATTTGTTCGCGGAACGAGTGGACATCCTTATGAACACACGGCTGTGCATTTACGATCGCATTTGCCCACGTTCCTCCGTTGTTTTCGATATCAAGAAAAACACAATCATCTGTGAGCTTTACTTCATCCGTGATACGGTCGCTTAAAAATGTTTTCAAGCCCGCGACTTGTGCTTCGATTGCAGAAACAGGTAATCCCTCGAAAAGTGACGGTAATAAAAATGCGTCCATCGCCTGCAAAAGCGACGGTACATCGTCACGAATTCCCAAAAACTGCATATGTTCAAATAGCTGCATTTCTTTTGCCTGTGCTTCCACTGCCAGACGATCAGGCCCGTCGCCGATCAAAAGCAGCTTGGCGTTCGGCAGCTTTTCACGTGTCTTTTGCAGAATTTTCAAAAGGTAAGCGCTATTTTTAGCCGTGACATAGTTACCGATATGCCCGAGCACAACGTCTTTCTCCGAAAATCCGAGTACACTGCGCATTTTTGCGCGTACAGCAGAATCAAACGCATAGCGCTCTACTTCGATCGGATTGTATAGAATTTTCACCTTGTTTTGTTCAACCAATTCCGATGGGAACAACCATTTTGCTGCGGCTTTGGAACAGGCGTAATAATCATTGGCGTACTTTGGCAGCTTGTTGCGGCTTCTGCCATTCATGAAAGACTTCAAAAATGCTTTTACTATGCTGCTTTCTCCCTGGGACGTGCTGTGACTATGCAAAATCACGCGCGATACACCGGCATCGTGTGCGGCTTTGGCACCAATACAGTGCATCGGCTCTGAAATATTGAAATATGTTGCATCATAAGATTTTTGAGATAAGATTTTCCGCATCGCTTTATACTGCTTTTGCGGGTGCATCAATCCGGGAATCTCGTGGATTTCTGCTTTAAACGGCGCTAAGCAGGCACGTAAATCTACATTATCCTTTCCTGTGAGAATGTCCGCGTGTATACCTGCATCATAAAAGACACGCAGAACACGCAAAAGATATTTATCAATACCGCTGTTTCTGCCGTCTATCATATATCCGATCAGAACTTCCATACTTTCTCCTAAAAACAAGCAAATTCGGTCAGTGCTGTTGTTTGAGTGTCGAAAAGACCGTGGGAAACGCGCTTTTTACTGCAAAAATACTGCGAGCAATCATCAGACACAACGGGATATTGCCTGCACAAAACGCCTTTGCCATGCACTTGAAAAGCGTGCCGCTTGCCTGAACCGCCGACAGCAGTTCTTTGCACAACGGCGTTTTATACTGCTGCTTGAGCCATTCTTTGCGCTGCGCGTGGTTCATGTCAGAGCGTTTATCACAGTTGCGCTGCAAGGCGGAAAACAGGTAGCGCACATAGATATTGGCTAAAATTCTGCGCACCTCTTCTGTGCACATGCCCCAGTTTTTATACTGCTCCAGCACCAAGAAAACCCGCTCCGCGTTGAGTGTGAAATAATCCGGCAGAAATTTATTTGTCAGGCTGCCGTCTATACGCTTCAAGTAATGATACGGTGTTGTGTTCAGCACGTTCATGGAGCACACCGAATCAAAATAAGAAACGTTGAATTTGATGTCCTCAATCAGCGTGATCTTTTCAAATACCACACCGCTTTCACGCAAGGACTGAACACGGTAGACTTTGTTCCACGCATAGCCGTACAGCGTTTTTTCCTCCAAATGAATAACCTCACGGCGCACGTCTTCCGGCGTATACAGATACAGCGTTTTTTCCGCTGCGACCGGGAAAGTCTGCTTTAAAACACCTGCGCGGTCATAATACTGCTCTAAAAGTCCGAAGACAACAACGTCTGCCCTGTTTACTTCCAAAGAGGCTTTTACTTGCTCCAACAGATTCGCATCGATCACGTCGTCGGAATCCATAAAGAACACATACTCTCCTCGCACATGCGGGAAACCGGCGTTGCGTGCGTTGCTGAGGCCGCCGTTTTCGGGCAGATGCAGTACGGTCATACGCTCGTCTTTTTTGACCCACGCATCGCAAATTTTCGGAGAAGCATCCGGCGAACAGTCATCAACCAAAATGACTTCAAAATCTTCAAAAGTCTGTGCAGCCACACTTTGTAGCGTTTGTTCCAAATAATCCGCAACGCCGTATACGGGCATCACGATGCTGAAAAACGGAGTTGTCCTATCCATTTACAGCCTCCGTTATCTACCGGCCTTCAGCTTAGCAAAAAGCTCTGTATTACCGGACTTTACCTTGGAAATAATGCGACCTTCAAGATACGTCAACCCAGTGCTGTGCATTTTAAGCGGCACAAGCATGAGCTTCATATAGGCTGAGCGCGCTTTGGTGAGCTTTACAGACTGCATTGCTGTCGGGGTAGAAATCATTTCACGGATTTTCGCTTTTTTCTCTTTTGTGGTGAGCGCACAGTTGCGGTTTGTTACATTTTCGATACAGCCGATAAGGCGCTCGGAATAACGGCGTGCGAGGAATTCTTCTGTTTCCGGCGTATGAATATTCCAGTGCTCATAAAGGTCAATCATCCAGCCGTGTTCTTCCTCGCGCTTATCGTACATATCGCTTCTGTAACGCGCAGTCTCACTTTCCTGACGCTTGCGGATAAAGTGATAATACTTGCCGGAAAGCACCGTAACGCGCTCCACATCGCGGATAACGCTTAAAATAAACGGGAAATCATCCCAGAAGGTCTGCGGAAAATAAATACCGTTGCCCTTTACATACTCTGTCAAAAAGAGCTTATTCCACGGAGAATACAACAAATTCAGATCAAACAGGTGATGGGCGTCCTCACGGAACGCCTGTTGTGTGGGATACACACAATCCTTATACGCCTGCTCCTGCACAAATTTTTCCGAATCCGTGTAATACGTATCAATATAAAAGCCCGTTACAACAAACTGGGAACTGTTCTTCTCTGCTGCCGTCACCATATCTTCCAGCATGGTCGACTCCGCCCAATCATCGGAATCCATAAAATACAAATACTTTCCGGTAGCTTGATCGATTGCGACATTTCTTGCGCTTGGCGCACCGCCGTTTTCCTTGTGAATGACTTTGATGCGTGGATCTTTTGCTGCATATTCGTCACAAATCTCACCGCTGCGATCCTTTGTACCGTCATCTACACAGAAAAACTCCCAGTTTTTATAAGTCTGTTTTTGTATGCTCTCTATTGCTTTGCCAACGTAAGCTTCTACACCATACACAGGCATGATCACGCTGACTTTTACATTTTCCATCATAATGTCTTACTCCGCAAATTCTTTTTCCACAGCCGAAAGCGCTGCCTCAATAACCTTATCCATATCATAATATTTATACTCTGCCAATCTGCCGCCGAAGATCACGTTCGGTTCGGCATCGGCCAGTGCCTTATACTGTTGATAAAGCGCGCTGTTTTTTTCGTTATTGACAGGGTAATATGCTTCCATCCCCTGCTGCCAAACCGCAGGATATTCGCGCGTGATGACCGTTTTTTCCTGCTGACCGAACGCAAAATGCTTGTGCTCGATGATGCGCGTATACGGCGTTTCACGGTCCGTATAGTTGACGACCGCAACGCCCTGATAATTCGGTGTATCCAAAACTTCGGTCTCAAAGCGCAGGCTTCTGTACTCAAGCTCACCGCATTTATAATCAAAATAAGAATCAATCGTACCTGTATAAACGACTTTTTCCGCAAGCGCATCATACGCTGCACGATTCGCAAGATAATCCACATCAGTGCGCACTTCAATGCCATCGAGCAGCTTATCAATAATCTCATTATAGCCGTTTACTGGGATGCCCTGATACGGATCGTTAAAATAGTTATTGTCATACGTATAGCGCACAGGGAGACGCTTGATGATGAATGCCGGCAGCTCCGTGCAAGGTCTGCCCCATTGCTTTTCCGTATAGCCCTTGATGAGCTTAGCGTAAATATCCGTGCCGACAAGGCGAATCGCCTGCTCTTCGAGGTTTTTGGGTTCGCCTGTTACGACGCCGCGCTGTGCTTCAATCTTTTCACGTGCTTCGTCCGGTGTTACAACACCCCAAAGCTTCGAGAACGTATTCATATTGAACGGCATGTTGTAGATTTCGCCTTTATAATTTGCGATTGGTGAATTCGTGAAACGATTAAACTCTGCTAAATCATTTACATATTTCCATACGCGGCGATTTGCCGTATGAAAAATGTGTGCACCGTAACGATGTACGGTGACTCCTTCGATCTCTTCGCAATAAATATTGCCGCCAACGTGATCGCGGCGCTCCAGCACAAGGCATTTTTTGCCGCGCAGTGTAGCTTCGTGTGCAAATACGGAACCGAAAAGGCCGCTGCCTACAATGAGATAATCATACTTTTTACGCATACTAATTCTCCTTCCAATTATTAAATCAAGAATTTATTCTTCAATTTCATTTATACTCTTGGTTTTCTCCGTCATCTGAGCAGACTTCTCTTCTGTGAAGCCTTCTGTAGATTCCGGCACGAACATGATCTTGATTGTCAGCAGAATCAGCTTTAAATCAAGCAAAATTGACTGTTTTTCAATATACTGAAGGTCGAGCCGCAGTTTATCGTAGGGGCTCGTGTTGTATTTGCCGTAAATTTGGGCATAGCCGGTCAGGCCGCCTTTGACGCGCAGGCGGTAGGAAAACTCGGGGATTTCTTTTGTGTATTCTTCCACGTGTTCGATGCGCTCCGGGCGTGGGCCGACGATGGACATATCACCTTTTAAGACGTTAATAATTTGCGGGAATTCATCGATGCGCAGTTTACGGATGACGCGACCGACACGTGTGATGCGGGGATCGCCGGAGCGACACGGAATGGATTTGCCGCCTTTTTCCGCATCTACGATCATACTACGGAACTTGAGAATTTCAAAAACCTCGCCGTTTTTGGTGCAGCGCTTTTGCTTATAGAACACAGGGCCGCGATCCTCGAGCTTGATGGCCAAGGCTGTAAGAAGAAGCAGCGGGGAAAGCAGAATAAGTGCCGTAAGGGAAAGCAGAATATCGACCACGCGCTTGACAAGGTTGTACCAGAAACGCTCGCTTCGGTACTCATATTTCATCATGGGCGTATCGATCAGATGACGCGCTCCGAAGCCTTCCATGGTGATCTCACTGAGCTGCGGCGTGATATAGAGGCTTTTGCGGCTCTGCATGCAGTACCAGATCACCTCTGAACGCTTTTTAGAGGAAACCTCATAGAAAATGACAGCTTGATAGGGAGCGACTTCTTTTTTCCAGTCGCCCTTCAGAATATCCGCAGAAACGACCTTTTCGATGGTGAAAATATGACCAATCTTATCAAATTTTTGTAGAAACTCATTCACATTATCCGCGCCGGAGATGACGAGGGTCTTTTCCGGCTTGCCGAACGCGATGGTAAAACGCTTGCCGACAAGAGCCCAGCACGCTGCCGCCAAAAGCTGGCAAAGCACCGTGAGAATGCCGGGAATTAAGTTTACATAATTATGGCGAATCATGCAGAATTCGCCATAGAGCAGCAAATCTGCCATGCCAAAGGACAGGAACTGCGAAAAAATAGTTTCTGCTATGGAATAATCTGTAATTTTAAACGCACGGAAAAGATTGCCGAGTGCTACGTATACGATGGCGTAGAGAATCAATGTGACCGCATATCCGATGCTGTCTGCTCTACGGAAAAGTCTTGGGCCGTAATATTGGAACAAAACCATGGCAAAAAAGCCGAATTGCAATGCAAAAATGGAGAACTTCATGATCATAGAAAGCGCAAACTTTCTGTTATTCATTTATATTCACGCACCTTATATTCTTAATAAATACTGTTACATATTTTTAATTATACCATTCGACACGCTTATTGTCAATTCGTTTTTTAAATCCTGTGCAACGCACTAATTACCCCCTATAATCTCTTCTTTTTTTCGTAATTGTTACTAATAATCCTACAATAAAATTAATATGCTTAGAACAGATCCATCATGGAGCACTTTTTGGGGTAGAAGACGTTGGGGACGGCAGGAGCTTGGCGGAGGAGGCGGACGTCAGGCATCCAGGGGATATCGGCGGCGGCACGGGCGCCGGTGATGAGGGCAGAAAAGGCGCGGATGTTGAGGATGAGGTCCGGTACGGCGTCGGTTTTTTCAACTTTATTTTGCTCGCCGGGGGCAAAGTGCAGGCGCCATGTGCCGTTATTCTCCGTGATGATATCGTCTTCGATACGGAGGGTGATCTCCCCTGTGCCGCGGCAAGCACAGTTTTCTAAAACACGTTCGACGTTGACAACGCGCAGCATGCCGTTTGGGAACACGGAGCAGAACGTACGCGTGTTTTCGCCGATGAGCTGCTCTAAGCGCATATCGGACGGGACGGTGAAACGGAGCTTCTCATAATC
>NZ_JBKWAE010000014.1:0-70136 GCF_046974225.1 Hominenteromicrobium sp.
CATTCCGGAGCGCGACATGTTCAACACCTTCAACATGGGCGTCGGCATGTGCATGGCGGTCTCCAAGGAGACGGCGGACGCGGCCATTAAGGCGCTGAATGATGCGGGCGAAAAGGCGTTTGTCATCGGTGAAGTGGTTGAGGGCGACGAGGGGGTCATCCTGTGCTGAACATCGCAGTCCTCGTTTCCGGCGGCGGAACGAATTTGCAGGCGCTGATCGACGCGGAAAAAGCCGGTAAAATCGAAAACGGCAAAATTTCCGTGGTTGTGGCGAGCAAGCCGGGCGTTTATGCCTTGGAGCGTGCGAAAAACGCGGGCATTGAGGGCATTGTGCTGGCGCGCAGCGACTATGAAAACGTGGACGCGTACAGCGAAGCGCTCGAAAACTTGCTGAAAGAAAAGCACACGGACTTAATTGTTCTGGCGGGCTTTATGACCATTACGAACGAGAAGTTCACGAAGGCGTTTGAAAATAAGATCATTAACGTGCACCCGGCGCTCATTCCGTCGTTCTGCGGCAAGGGCTATTACGGTCTGCACGTGCACGAGGCGGCTTTGGCACGCGGCGTGAAGGTCTCCGGCGCGACGGTACACTTTGTAAACGAGGTGTGCGACGGCGGCCCGATCATCTTACAGAAAGCGGTGCCGGTGGAGCAGGGCGACACGCCCGAGACGCTGCAGCGCCGCATTATGGAGCAGGCGGAGTGGAAGATTCTGCCGCAGGCAGTGTCTTTGTTCTGCGCGGGTAAGCTTTCCGTGAACGGCTCTATCGTTACGATTAAAGAATAATTCATCCCTTTACATAGAAAGGAAACGGATACATGGAAATTCTGGATATTAAAAAGGAACTTGCAGGCAACGCATACCCGGGCCGCGGCATCGTTATCGGCAAAAGCGCGGACGGCGTGCATGCGGTCATCGCGTATTTCATTATGGGCCGCAGCGTGAACTCCCGCAACCGCGTGTTTGTGGAGCAGGGCGACGGCATCCGCACGGAAGCGTTTGACCCCGCAAAGCTTTCTGACCCGTCCCTTGTCATTTATGCGCCGGTGCGCGTTTTGGCAAACAAGACCATTGTGACGAACGGAGACCAGACGGATACCGTGTTTACATACCTCAAGGCGGGCAAGAGCTTCAAAAAAGCGTTGAAGACCCGCAAGTTTGAGCCGGACTCCCCGAACTTTACGCCGAGAATTTCCGGCCTTGTAAAGCTGAAGGACGGCGACTTTACCTATAAGCTTTCCATTTTGAAGAGCTGCGAGGGCAACCCGGACGCGCCGCAGAGCTTTTTCTTCGACTATACGCCGGTGGACGGCCTCGGCCACTTCATCCACACGTATAAGTGTGACGGCGCACCGCGTATCCCGTCCTTTGAGGGCGAGCCAAAGCCGGTGAAGATTGAGGGCGACATCGACACGTTTACGAATGACCTGTGGACGAACCTGAACGAAGACAACAAGGTCTCCTTGTTCACGCGCTTCATCAATTTGAAGACGGGCAAGATGGAGACCCGCATCGTCAACAAGAATAAGTGATTTTTCGGAGGGGAAACTATGAAAGAACTGGAACTGAAATACGGCTGCAACCCGAACCAGAAGCCGGCGAAAATTTTTACGAACGACGGTCGCGACCTGCCGATTCGCGTTTTGAACGGCAGACCGGGCTATATCAACCTTTTGGATGCGTTCAACTCCTGGCAGCTTGTAAAAGAGCTGAAAGCGGCAACCGGCATGCCGGCGGCGGCCTCCTTTAAGCACGTTAGCCCGGCGGGCGCAGCTGTGGCAAAGCCGATGAGCGACACGCTGAAAAAGATTTATTTCGTGGACGATCTGGAGCTCTCTCCCATCGCGACGGCGTATGCAAGAGCCCGCGGCGCAGACAGAATGTCCTCCTACGGCGACTGGGCAGCGCTTTCCGACGTATGCGATAAGGAAACCGCAACGCTGCTGGCACGTGAAGTTTCCGACGGCATCATTGCACCGGGCTACACGGACGAAGCGCTTGCGATTTTAAAGACAAAGCGTAAGGGCACGTACAATGTCGTCGAGATTGACCCGGATTACAAGCCGGAGCCGATTGAGCACAAGGATGTTTTCGGCATCACGTTCGAGCAGGGCAGAAACGAGCTGAAAATCGACGCGGACATACTGACAAATCTTGTGACGGAAAACAAAGAGATTCCGGAGGACGCAAAGCTTGACTTAGTGCTCTCCCTCATCACGCTGAAATATACGCAGTCGAACTCCGTCTGCTATGCGAAGGACGGTCAGGCCATCGGCATCGGCGCCGGCCAGCAGAGCCGCATCCACTGCACGCGTCTTGCGGGCAACAAGGCGGACATCTGGTATCTGCGTCAGCACGAGAAGGTGCTGAATCTGCCGTTTAAGGAGGGCATCCGCCGTCCTGACCGCGACAACACCATTGACGTGTACATCAGTGAGGAGCATGACGACGTGCTGCGCGACGGTGTTTGGCAGCAGTTTTTCACGGAGAAGCCGGAGGTGTTCACCCGCGAGGAGAAAGCGGCTTGGCTTGCGACGTTTAAGGGCGTTTCCGTGGGCAGCGACGCGTTCTTCCCGTTCGGCGACAACATTGAGCGCGCACACAAGAGCGGCGTAGAATTTATTGCGCAGCCGGGCGGCTCTATCCGCGACGACAACGTCATCGATACGTGCAACAAGTATGGCATCGCCATGGCATTCACGGGCATCCGTCTGTTCCACCATTGATCCGAAAGGCGAGGTGCTTTTATTATGAATATTCTGGTTATCGGCAGCGGCGGACGTGAGCATGCGATCATCCGCAAGCTGAAAGAGAGCCCTAAAACGGAAAAGCTGTGGTGCGCACCGGGCAACGGCGGCATTGCGGCAGACGCCGAGTGCGTGGCCATTAACGCGATGGACATTGACGGCGTTGTGGATTTCGCGAAGAAAAACGCAGTTGACCTTGTGTTTGTTGCGCCGGATGACCCGCTTGCGGCCGGTATGGTAGATGCGCTCGAAAAAGAGGGCATCCGTGCATTCGGCCCGCGCGCGAATGCGGCCATCATCGAGAGCAGCAAGGTGTTCTCGAAAAATCTGATGAAGAAATACGGTATTCCGACGGCGGATTACGCGGTGTTCTCCGACCCGAAAGAGGTTGTAGAGTACGTGGAAAAGCGCGGCAAGTTCCCGGTTGTCATTAAGGCAGACGGCTTGGCGCTTGGCAAGGGCGTTATCATCGCACAAAACTTTGACGAGGCGAAGGATGCCGTGCACACCATTATGGAAGACAAGGTGTTCGGCGCTTCCGGCAACAACGTTGTTGTGGAGGAATTCCTGACCGGCCCGGAGGTTTCCGTGTTGGCATTTACGGACGGCAAGACGCTGCGCCCGATGGTGTCCTCTAAAGACCACAAGCGTGCACTGGACGGCGACAAGGGCCTGAACACCGGCGGCATGGGTACCATCAGTCCGAACCCGTATTACACGAATGAAATTGCGGACGCGTGTATGAAAACCATCTTCCTGCCGACCGTCAAAGCGATGCAGACAGAGGGCAGACCGTTTAAGGGCTGTTTGTACTTCGGCCTGATGCTGACCCCGGACGGCCCGAAGGTCATTGAGTACAACGCGCGCTTCGGCGACCCGGAGACGCAGGTCGTGCTGCCGCGCCTCAAGACCGATTTTGTGGACGTCATCAACGCGGTCATCGACGAGAAGCTCGACGAGCTTGAGATTGAATGGATTCCGGAAGCGTGCGCGTGCGTCGTGATGGCGAGCGGCGGCTACCCGCAGTCTTACCCGAAGGGACTGGAAATCACCGGCCTTGACGAAAACGGTCAGGCGGAAGGCGTGACGGTGTACCATGCCGGCACGAAGCTTGAAAACGGTAAGCTGCTGACGAACGGCGGCCGCGTGCTTGGCGTGACTGCGACGGCTAAAACGCTGGATGAAGCGCTCGAAAAGGCGTATGCAGCGGTGGAGAAAATCCATTTTGACGGCGCGCATTACCGCCGTGACATCGGCAGAACGAAATAACCGAATATACGAGTATAAAAGAATGAGCCTTGTTCCGAAAAGTGAACGAGGCTCGTCCTTTTATTTTGAGTTCTTATCAAAGAATATGCTTGAATTTATGGTTTATATACAGTGTAACGAATAGAGTTAGAAATTCTGCCGCCGGCATGGCGAGCCATACACCGTTGAGTTGCAGATAATTCGGAAGAAAATACAGAAAAAGGAGAAGCAATATGAATGATCTCAGCAGTGTAATAATGGCAGAATAATGACCTTTTCCATAAGAAGTTAACCGAATTGTGGCGTAGATGTTGAAACCGGAAAAAAGATAACCAATTCCGTAAAGTCGCATTCCGTTTAATGCGAGTGAAAAAACCGTTGTTTCCGGCTCAGTAAAGCAGGAAACAGTCAGAGGAGATGTGCAATAAGCGACAATATATAGAATTAGAGGTGCAACAATAAAGAAACAGCGGGCATAGTTTTCCAGCTTTTTGCATATGTGATCGGACTTATTTCCGTATGCATAACTCAAAAGCGGCGATACCCCGGAAGCGTAACCAAAATAAATGCCGATGAACAGAAATTGCAGGTACATAATTATAGATACAGAAGCAATTCCGTCTTCACCCGCAAAAGAAAGCGCGGCTCGATTAAAAATAACAGTGGTGATAGCGATGGCGATTTGGTCAATAAATTCTGAAAACCCGTTAACAGCACACCGAAACCCTGTTTTGAATTTCAAATGTTTGAAAGTTGGTATCAGGCTTGTGTTACGGCACGGAAAATAAAGTATGCCGAAGATAACAGATAAGAAAAGTCCGAATAAAGTTGCTAATCCGGCACCCAAAACTCCCATTTTCATTTGTGCGACAAAAATATAATCTAACAGAATATTGGATATGCCGCCGGATATTGAAAGAAAAAAGCTGTACCCGGGCGAACCCGACATGCGGATAAAGTAGGTGAGCAGTTCTTTGCCGATGACCGCAGGAACGCCAATGAGCCAGATCAATGCATATGTTTTGCAATCGTCCAAAATCAGCGGGGTGGCACCGAGAAAAGTCAGAACCCGAGATAAATTAAAAGCAATAGCAAGTGAAACTGTGGTTCCGATAGCAAGAGAGAAAATAATGCTGAGTGTGAATTCTTGATTTGCTTGCTCGTTGTTTTTAGCGCCCGCAGAAATGGCAGCTAAGCTGCTTCCGCCGGTGGCAAACATTAATGCAATACCGGTAAGGACGTTTACAATGGGATATACAATGTTAATGGCTGCCAATGCGTTTGTTCCGACATATTTGGAAACGAACATACCATCTACAATCGTATACAGCGTATTGAATAGCGTTGTCAAATAGGTTGGAAGAACAAACAGCAGAATTTTACGGAAACGAATATCGTTTTTAGCAAAAAAGACAGATGAACTATTCATATTGGTACCTCCATGCTTTACAGTATAAAGCTTAAAGATACTTGAATGTCAAGGATTTGTTTGTTATAATTATTGAAACTGTGTTCCGGAGGATTTTTAGGTGAAAGACGGATTTCAAATCAATGAAATATCAAAGTTCTTTAATGTTCCAGCTTCAACGCTGCGCTATTGGGAAGAGATGGGGGTGCTGGCTGCCAAAAAGAACCCGGAGAATGGATATCGTATATACACAGTGTCGGATTTGATGACGATTTCGGATATTCTTTTTTATAAAAACCTTGGTATCCCGCTTAAAAAAATTCGGGACATGGAGAAAATGGATTTGCAGGCACATCAGGATTTGTGTGTGCAACAAGCAAAAACAATCCGGCAGCAGCAATTGGCTTTAGAACAGAGAATGAAAAAGCTTCAGTTTCATATTGAAGCTTTAGAGATGATCTGCAAACTGCAAGAGCGTCCATATACGGAAGAAAAAGTCGATGCGGACTGTATTGTACCTTTTGAATTGATAGAAATCGAGAAACTGAAAAGATATATTCAAAACCCATACGTTTATTCGAGAGTTCAACATTCTTCTTGTATGGAACAGGAACAGAGAGGCCTGAGTGTTACGTGCAGCCGTAAAGAAGTTGAGAATTACAAAAATACACTTTGGAAAAACAATGGTGGCAAGTATGTCGTTTGTTTGATGAAAGAGGAAATTGCGGACGGATATCCGAATGATTTAGAGATACATCTTGCGGAAATTCAAAGGATATATAAAACAGGGTATGTTATCAGCCGCTTTTTAACGTGCGCGCAGGAAAACGGGAAAACGTATGACTTTTACAAAACGTATATTGAAATCTTATAAACGGAAAAGCTCCGGCTGCGAACGGTACATTCGGCAGCCGGAGCTTTTGCAAATTGGAGGTTATGAAGTTAAATTCGTCCTATTCGAGTTCAAAAGCGCCGGTATAGAGGCGGTAATATGTACCCTTTTGGGCGATGAGGTCGCGGTGGCTGCCACGTTCGATGATGTGGCCGTGGTCGAGCACCATGATGACGTCGGAGTTCTGGACCGTCGATAGGCGGTGCGCGATGACAAACACGGTGCGGCCTTTCATCAAGGCGTCCATGCCGGACTGCACGATGGCTTCCGTGCGGGTATCGATGGAGGACGTCGCTTCGTCGAGAATCATGACGGGCGGGTCTGCAACGGCGGCGCGGGCGATGGAAATGAGCTGGCGCTGGCCCTGTGAGAGGCCGCTGCCGTCGCCGGAAAGAACGGTGTCATAGCCCTGCGGCAGCATACGAATGAAGCCGTCGGCGTTTGCGAGCTTTGCGGCGGCGATGCACTCTTCGTCCGTGGCATCGAGCTTACCGTAGCGAATATTCTCCATAACGGTGCCGGTGAACAGGTTGACGTCCTGCAAAACCACGCCGAGGGAACGGCGGAGATCCGGCTTCTTGATCTTCGTGATGTTGATGCCGTCATAACGGATTTTGCCGTCAGAAATGTCATAGAAGCGGTTGATGAGGTTTGTGATGGTCGTTTTGCCTGCGCCCGTTGCGCCGACGAACGCGACCTTCTGGCCGGGCTCTGCGTAAAGCGTGATGTCATGCAGGACGGTCTTCTCCGGGGTATAACCAAAATCGACGTCCTCAAGCTCTACGTGACCGGTGAGCTCCGTATAGGTGACCGTGCCGTCCTTATGCGGGTGCTTCCATGCCCAAAGGCCGGTGTGCTTGTCGGTTTCGGTGAGCACGCCGTTTTTCTTTTCGGCGTTGACGAGCGTGACGTAGCCCTCGTCCTTTTCGCTCTCGGCATCGAGCAGAGAGAAGATGCGGGAAGCGCCTGCCATAGCCATGATGATGGACGAGATCTGCTGCGTGACCTGGCTGATCGGCATAACGAAGCTGCGGGAGAGCTGTAAGAATGATGCGATGCCGCCGAGCGTCATGACACCCATGCCGGTGAGTGTCAGGTTCGGTACGCCTGCAAGTGCGAGACCGCCGCCAAGCACGGCGATGAGCACGTAAAGGAAATAGCCGAGTGCGTTCATGATGGGGCCGAGGATGTTTGCGAACTTATTGGCTTCGGAAGCGTTTGTGAAGAGGTCGTCGTTTCGTTTGTCGAACTCGACCTTTGTTTTGTCTTCGTGGCAGAAGACCTTGATAACCTTCTGGCCGTTGATCATTTCTTCGATGTAGCCGTTCACATTGCCGAGGGATTGCTGCTGGCGAACAAAATAGCTGCCGCTTTTTGCGGTGACCTTGCCGACGATTTTGAACATGACAAAGAGGAACGCGATCAGGAACAGGGTGAGCCAAATGCTGAGCGTCAGCATAGAACAGAACACGGAAACGACCGTGAAGATGGAGGAAAGCGTCTGCGGAATGCTTTGGGAAATCATCTGGCGCAGGGTGTCCGTATCGTTTGTGTAGAAGCTCATGATGTCGCCGTGGGTGTGCGTATCAAAGAACTTGATGGGCAGCGTCTGCATGTGCTCGAACATCTCGTCACGAATTTTCTTTAACGTGCCCTGTGAAACAACTGCCATGGTGCGGTTGTAGAACAGCGTAGAGAACGCGCCGATGACGTAAATGACTGCCATTTGGAGCAGCGCATACAGAAGGCCGCTGAAGTTCGGATTGGATTCGAGCAGGAGTGGGGAGATGTAATCATCAATGAGGGATTTTAAAAACAGGGAGGACATGACGCTTGCGAAAGCGCTCACCGCAATGCAGATGAACACGAACACAAGGTGCAGCCTGTACGGTTTCATATAGGAAAGCAGGCGGAATAAGGTCTTCTTATCGAGCTGCTTCATGCTTTCTTTCATGGAGAGTCTGGGACCATTAGGACGCGGTGGCATTGTCAGGATCTCCTTTCGTCTGGGATTCATAAACTTCGCGGTAGATCGGGCTTGTTTGCATGAGCTCGTCATGCGTGCCGCAGCTGACGATCTTGCCGTCATCTAAGACAAGGATCATATCGGCTCCCTGTACGGAGGCGATGCGCTGGGCGATGATGATTTTTGTCGTGTTCGGGATCTCCTTTGCGAACGCGCCGCGGATAAGCGCATCCGTGCGGGTATCGACCGCGCTGGTGGAGTCGTCCAGAATGAGAATCTTTGGTTTTTTTAGCAGCGCACGCGCGATGCAGAGGCGCTGCTTCTGACCGCCGGAGACATTCGTGCCGCCCTGCTCAATGTAGGTATCGTAGCCTTTAGGGAAGGTTTGAATGAAGTCATCGGCCTGTGCGAGCTGACAGGCATGGTGGATCTCCTCGTCGGTGGCATTTTCATCGCCCCAGCGCAGGTTGTCTTTGATGGTGCCGGAGAACAGGACGTTCTTTTGCAGCACCATGGCGACATCGCCGCGGAGGGTATCCAGGTCGTATTTGCGGACGTCGATGCCGCCGACCTTGACCGCGCCGAGATCAACATCGTACAGGCGCGAGATGAGCTGTACGAAGCTCGATTTGGAGGAGCCGGTGCCGCCGATGACGCCGACTGTGGCGCCTGCCGGAATGTGCAGGTTAATATCGGAAAGTACGGGCTTGCCCTCTGTGCCGTGACGATAGCTGAACTGGACATGCTCGAAATCGATGCTGCCGTCCGGAACGCTCTTTACGGCATTTTCGGGGGTGGTGATGTCCGGGGTCTCGTTGAGCAGCTCAACGACACGCTCGCCGGAGGTACGGGACATGGTGAGCATGACGAAGATCATAGAGAGGCCCATGAGGCTCATGAGAATCTGCGTGGCGTAAGACAGCAGGCTCAGAAGCTCGCCGGTGGAAAGACCGGTCGCTGCGTCACCGCCGCAAGCAACAATGGTGCGTGCGCCGAACCAGGAGAGCAGGAGCACCGCCGCGTACATGCAAAGCTGCATCAGTGGAGCGTTCCATGCGAGCTGCTGCTCGGCTTTTTTGAAGTCCTTATAGATATTTTCGGAAATGGCGGTGAACTTCTTATTTTCGTGATCTTCACGGACAAAGGACTTTACCACGCGGATGCCGTGCAGATTCTCCTGCACAACGCTGTTCAGTTTATCATAAGTTCTGAACACGCGCTCGAAGATCGGGTGCGTTCTCGTCATGATGAAGTACAGGCCGAGAACGAGCACCGGGATGATGGCAAGGAAGATAAGCGAGAGCTTGGCGTCGATGCCGAATGCCGCGACAAGCGAGAAAATCGCCATAAGCGGGCTGCGTACCGCCATGCGGATGATCATTTGGTAAGTGTTTTGCAGATTCGTGACGTCTGTTGTCAGACGCGTGACGATACTTGCGGTGGAAAACTTATCGATGTTTGAGAATGAATAATTCTGCACCTTGTAGAACATGTCGTGGCGCAGGTTGCGGGCAAAGCCACTGGAGGCAATGGCTGCGAATTTACCGGAAATGGCACCGCAGAAAAGCTGACCCAGTGCGGAGAGCAACAGGACAATGCCCATTTTGACAATGTACCCCATATCGCCCATGTCAATGCCGTAATCGATGAGATTCGCCATTAAAAGCGGGATGATGACCTCGAAGGCGACCTCACCGCTGATGGTGACCATGGCCAATATGGAATTCTTTTTCTGTTCGCGGATGCTTTCCATCAGTTTTTTAACCATCTGCACCGCTCCTTTCTTTCTTTTGCTGCTTTTCGGCAAAGGCAGCATCTACATTTATTTTTGCGCGCCGTAAATAAGTGAGCATGGTTTCTTTTTCATTTTGCGTGAAGCCTTTCGTTAAAACGGCTTCCATTGCTTCGTGGTCGGCGCGGATATCGGCCAAAAGGTTTTCTGACTTTTCCGTCAGGGTCAGACGACGCAGGCGGGCGTCCGTTTCGCCGGTGTGGCGCTCCACAAAACCGTTTCGCACAAGCATATCCACCACTTTGGAGGCGGTGGAACGCGTAATGCCGAAGCGGCGCTCAATATCGCGCAAATACACGGGCCCGTCTTTGTGATCGGCGATGAACTGGATGACCCATGTGTTTGTGCCGGTGAGGTTTTCGTGTTCCTTTTTATGGGAATACGTATCAATATACCGGCGCATGGTGGTATCCAGCACATGCAATGCATGGCCGATGGGCTCTTTTTCGTGATCGTGCATTGTTACCATCCTTTCATCTGTTTTCGCGGGGAGAAGGCCCCGCCGTACAGCAAAATCGAATCTGCTCCTATGTAAACAATCATGCGCTTAATTGTTTACTCTGGCATATATTATAATCACTTGAAAGTTTGTTGTCAACAGGAAATTAAAAATCTTTTTTGCGGGGTGTTTTCATCTTAGGCGGAATGTGCTAAAATAAAACACAGTGAACCGATGTGCCGCAAATTCGGACGGCGAATGAATCGATGAAAGGAAAGCCCCGAGGGTGTGGGCGGTGTATGATATATGAATAAGAAAGTGAAATTGGCGTTTGTTTTGGCAGGAATCGGCATCTTTGCGGCGGCTGCGCTGCGCTGCGTGCAGATGCTCTGCTTTTTTGATTATGACACGGGCTTTGTGACGGACAGCGGACTGTTGACGTATATTTACTGCGGTGCGGCGATCGGCGTATCGCTTCTCTGCATGCTTTTGTGCCGTGTGGACAAAAAGCTTTGCGCGCGCATAGAGACGAAAAGAAATGTGGCGGCGGGTGCTTCTGCGCTTCTGATGTGTGTATTTTTGTTTTTGTGTGCGGCAGCGCTTCTGCGGGACTTTTACTTATACCGCAACAATCAGCCGACCTACTTTGTGCAGGCTTCGCATGTGACGACGCATTTGCCGTTTGCGGTCTTAACGTTGCTTTTCGCGATCGTTTCTCTCATTTTTGCCATTATATGGCTGACGGGCGAGGGCTTCCCGAGCGGCACGGGCGGGCTTTGGGCCATCGGTTCCGTTTGGGGCATTTCGTATATGATCGTGACGTTCATGACGTATTCCGCTGTGGCGACGACGGAGGAGAATATCTTTACCGTGGGTGGCGGTGCGATGATGCTGCTGTTCCTGCTTTCCGAAGGCAAGCTGCTCTCCGGCGCGGGCGGCAAAAAGGCGCTGCGCAGCACGTATGTGTTCGGCCTGCCGGCGGCGGTGCTTTGGATGACGTATGTGATCTCGAACACAGTGCTCATCATTGCGGGGCGCGGGTATGCGACGGAGATGCCGTATGTGATCCAGCTTGCGATGCTGTGCCTTTCTGTTCACAGCCTTTGCCTGCTGCTTACGGTGAGCGGGCAGCGCGTTTCTGCGAAAGCGGAGAGCAATTTAGAAGAAAATGCTTTAAAAGACACGGGAAACGCGTAAATTTTCTGAAAATTACGGAAAAAGTTTGCATTTTTAGCAGTTAGCCCTTGTAAAATCCTGCGAAATGCTATAAAATAGAATTGCAAATTATGCATCCACAATTATCAGGAGGTATACAATCATGGCAGTTAAAGTTGCAATCAATGGTTTCGGCCGTATCGGCCGTCTGGCGTTCAGACAGATGTTCGGCGCTGAGGGTTATGAGGTCGTTGCGATCAACGATCTGACGAAGCCCTCCATGCTGGCTCACCTGCTCAAGTATGACACCGCACAGGGCGGTTACTGCGGCAAGATCGGCGAAGCTCTCCACACGGTTTCCGCTGACGACGAGGCTAACACCATCACAGTTGACGGCAAGACCCTGAAGATCTACGCTGAGAAGGACGCTAAGGACCTTCCGTGGGGCGAGATCGGTGTTGACGTTGTTCTTGAGTGCACCGGCTTCTACACCTCTAAGGCTAAGAGCCAGGCTCACATCGACGCAGGCGCAAAGAAGGTCGTTATTTCCGCTCCGGCAGGCAACGATCTCCCGACGATCGTTTACAGCGTAAACGAGAAGACCCTGACGGCTGATGACACCATCATCTCCGCTGCTTCCTGCACCACGAACTGCCTCGCTCCGATGGCGAAGGCACTGAACGATTATGCTCCGATCCAGAGCGGCATCATGAGCACGATCCACGCTTACACCGGCGACCAGATGATCCTCGACGGCCCGCACAGAAAGGGTGACCTCCGCCGTGCACGTGCCGGCGCTGCTAACATCGTTCCGAACTCCACGGGCGCTGCAAAGGCTATCGGCCTTGTTATCCCGGAGCTGAACGGTAAGCTCATCGGTTCCGCACAGCGTGTTCCGGTTCCGACCGGTTCCACCACCATCCTCACCGCTGTTGTTAAGGGCGCTGACGTAACCGTCGACGGCATCAACGCAGCTATGAAGGCAGCTTCCTCTGAGAGCTTCGGCTACAACTGCGATCCGATCGTTTCTTCCGATGTTATCGGCATGAGATTCGGTTCCCTGTTCGATGCTACCCAGACGATGGTCTCCAAGATTGCTGACGACCTCTATGAGGTTCAGGTCGTTTCTTGGTACGACAACGAGAACTCCTACACCAGCCAGATGGTCAGAACCATCAAGTACTTCGCTGAGATCTAATTTCGGCTTAGGCGCTGGAAAAATCAGGTGTTTTGACGCTGCATCATGCAGCAAAAGACTGAATTGATTTTCGCACCCTTTCTTCCGTGGTTCATGGAGGAAAGGGTGTTTTTTATCCGAAATACGTACACACGGCAAAGAAAGGCAGGGAAAATATGAGAGAACTGCACACAGAAAGACTTTTACTGCGCACGCCGCGGGAGAGAGATGCGGCGGAGATCATGGCCATACGCAACAGCGCTTTCGTAATGAAAAACAACGTAATGGAAGTGTTTGATAAAGAGCAGATGGTTCATTTGATTCATAGGGAAATCGATTATGAAAACACATGGTATATTGAGCGAAAAGAGGACGGCGCTTTGCTTGGTATGATTGCGGCGGAGGAGGACGGCGTTCGGTTCGATGTGCGCTCGAGATGTCTTTCGTATTATCTCGGGGAGCAATATACGCGGCAGGGCTATATGAAAGAAGCACTGCGGGCTGTGCTGCATGAACTATTCACCGAAGAAGATCTGGAAGTTGTGGCAGCGCGTGTTTTCACGGGGAATATTGCTTCGGAAAAGTTGCTGAGATCCTTGGGGTTTGTGTATGAAGGGTGTATCCGCCGCTGCGTGCGTACGTCAGAAAGCGAAATCCGCGACGACATGCAGTTTTCGCTACTGCGGGAGGAATATTTCGAGGCGGAAAAATAATTTTACAAAAAAGCTTGACTTAGAGTATACTTTAAGTTGTAAGATATAGGAAGCAAAATGCTTGGAATTTTTTACATAAGGAGTATGAGTAAAATGTCTGAAAAGAAATTAGGCTTCGGCCTCATGCGTCTGCCGTCTCTGGACCCGAACGACCCGGGCAAGATCGACATTGAGCAGGTCAAGAAAATGGTGGATACGTTCATCGAGCGCGGCTTCACGTATTTTGACACGGCGTGGATGTACTGCGCATTCAAGAGCGAAAATGCCGTGAAGGAAGCACTTGTTTCCCGCCACCCGCGCGACAGCTTCACGCTGACGACAAAGCTACATTCGTCATTCGTGAATTCGTTTGAAGACCGCGACCGCATTTTTAATGAGCAGATGGAAAAGACGGGCGTAACATATTTTGATTACTACCTCATCCACGACATCAACTGCCATAGCATTGAGACGTACAATAAGTTCGATTGCTTCGGCTGGATCCGCGATAAGAAAGAAAAGGGCCTTGTAAAGCACATCGGCTTCTCGTTCCACGACGGCCCGGAGCTGTTGGACGAAGTGCTGACCGCGCACCCCGAGTTTGAGTTTGTGCAGTTACAGCTCAACTACCTCGACTGGGAAAGCGCCGGTGTGCAGTCCAGAAAATGCTACGAAGTTGCCGAAAAGCACGGCGTGCCGGTATTCGTCATGGAGCCGGTGAAGGGCGGCACGCTCGCAAACGTGCCGGAAGAAGTGACGAAGCTGTTTAAGGACTATAATCCAGAAGCTTCCGTACCGTCTTGGGCAATTCGTTTCGCAGCGAGCCTGCCGAACGTGAAGATCGTGCTTTCCGGCATGAGTGATATGGACCAGCTTTTGGACAACACATCGTACATGCAGGATTTTAAGCCGCTGAACGATGAGGAAAAAGCGCTCATCAAAAAGGCGACGGACATCATCAACGCGAGCATCGATATTCCGTGTACGGGCTGTTCGTACTGCACGGACGGCTGCCCGATGCAGATTGCAATCCCGAAGTATTTCTCGCTGTACAACGCCGATATGCAGGAGCTGCGCGGCAGGGGAATCTCTCCGGACGAGGGCTGGACGCCGCAGAGCGAGTATTACGAGAACGTCGCAAAGCACTTCGGCAAAGCGAGCGCGTGCATTCAGTGCGGCCAGTGCGAGGGTGTATGTCCGCAGCATTTGCCGATCATCGAGTACTTGCAGACGGTCGCAAAGCATTTTGAGAGAGAGTAAACACAAGGCTTTCTATAACGATAGTTAAAAGTTTCGCCCGCCTATTGAAAAAGGCGGGCGAAACTTTTACGTTGCAAACTGTGCTTTACAGCGGCAGATATGGCAATATGAGTTCACACACAAGCACGGTGGCGCTGGCGATAATGGCGACGGTGAGCAGGCTTTTACCGCGGAATGCTAAAATCAAAGCGGCGGCAAAGCCGAGCGCGGCGCTGATGGCGCTGCCGGTGGCAGTGAGAATTGCCGGGAAGGTCATGGCGGAAAGCGTGGCGTACGGCACATAATAGAGAAACGAGCGCAGTGTGCGGTTTGTGATCTTGCGGCGGATGAGCGTCAGCGGCAGCATACGGATAAGATACGTAACGGCCGCCATGACGAGTATGTAAAGGAAAACCTCAACCCTCATGCGGCATCTCCTTTTCCGGTTCTGCGGGCTCATCCGGAATGGGGAACAGCAGCGCTGCACCGCCTGCGGTGATAAGCGTGATGACAATGATGCGGAAGCCCGAGGAAATGTTGCACAGCACCGGCAGATACGTGAACAGTGCGGAAAGCACCATGGAAAGGACGACCACACCGGCAACGACGCGGTTCTCTTTTGCAGGCGGCAGGATGATGGCAATGAACATACCGTAGATTGCGATGCCGAGCGCGTTCGTCAAAACGGCCGGCAGAATGTTGCCCGCCGCCGCGCCGAGTGCCGTGCCGAGCACCCAGCCCGGAATGGCGACGGCGATGAGCCCATAGCTGTAAAACGGTGAGAGAGGCTCCCTTTGGCTGACGCTGACGGCGAAGATCTCATCCGTCATGCCGTAGGCGATGCCGAGGCGGTGCCCAAGGGGCAGGCTCGGCGAGAGCTTTTGCGAGAGCGCACACGACATGAGAAAATACCGCAGGTTGATGATGAGCTGCGTGAATGCGAGCTCGATGAGCGACGCGCCCGATGCGATGATGGCGAGTGCTGCGAATTGCCCGGCGGAGGTGACGTTTAGGGCGGAGAGCACGGAGGCTTCAAACACCGAAAGTCCGATGCCTGCGGCCTGAATGCCAAACGCGAACGAAACGGCAAAGTACCCGAAGCAAATGGGCATGCCATCTTTGAGTCCGCTTAAAAAATACTGTTTTCTGGTCATGATGACCTTCTCCTTCTTTGCTGCCGCACCCAAATGCGGCAAAATTTGCAAAATACAACCGTTTCCAAAAAGAAAAGCACAGAAAAAGGTGTGTAAAGTATGAAAAAAGGCGGTTTTCACCGCCTTGAAATGGGCATAAAAAACCCCGCCCGACCGTAACGTGCTCTCAATAACCTGCTACGTAATAAGCAGGTGGGTGCCCTCCCGCAGGTTTCGCGCTCCCTTCTTCCGGTATCCGGTCAAGCCGGGCCGGGAGGTCTGCAGTCCGCCTGCGGAGCCGAGCTCCCTAAAAGTTGAGTGTAGGGTTATTTTGCACGGTCCGCGCATCGGGCAGGTGTCTTTACATGATCTTGAACGGGGAAAGAAAATTACTCCTCTTCTTCCTCCATAGCCTGTGCATAGCGGGTCTCGAAAATTTCGGCGAGCTTATCCAGCAGGTCGTCGTCTTCGATCTCGCAAAGCTGCTCTTCGCCGTTCTCGTCTTCTACGACTTCAAAGATGTAGTACTCATCTGCGTCTGCAACTTCGCTTTGGGCGTCGCGCAGAGTGGGGACAAGTGCCATAAAGTAGCCGTCATCGTTCTCGAGTTCGTCGATGATCTCAAATTCGTGCTCCGTGCCTTCATCGTCGATGAGGGTGATGAGCTCTGCTTCGTATTCCTGGTTGTTGTCTATACTCATGGGAAAAGCCTTCTTTCTCAGTATATTCGCCGTTCTGTGATTTATGCGGCGGAGCAGAAAAGCTGTGGGAAATAAGCCCGTTGCTTTTGCCTGCAAGAATAATTGTATCGTGAATGCGGAAGAATGTCAAGCTTCATTTTGCGAAAACAGAATATACAAATAAAAAATAAAATCTTCAAAAAAACTGTTGACAAAGTAGACGGATGGTGCTAATATATAGGTGAAAAGAGAAAGAACTCCAGAACGCAAAGTAGATCGGGAAAACCGTAAGAGGTTTTCTTGGTGGAGGCTCAAAAAAGTCTCGGTAAAAGATCGAAGCGGTTCAGCGCGCGGAAGGTATTCCGAAGGGGAGAGAGAAAGGCGCGGAGGAAACTCTTGAGGCAGTATTTGCAAAGGCGGAGCTTCAAATGTTCTTCGGCTTCCGGGAAATGTGATGAAAGAGATAAGTAGGCTTTTAAGAATGTGCCGGTACAAAGGGACAAAAAGCCGAAGCGGAGAAACGGGAACATAAATAAAGAAGCAGCCGTACGTTTTGAACATGTGGAAACAGGCAAAACGTGAAAAGAGGCAAAGCTGCATGAGCCGCAAAGGCAAATCTATTGAAAGAAAGCGGGTGAGGCCAATGGCTACTGAACCTCAGCAGCAGAAGATCCGTGGTGCGTTGCGCCTCGGATCCCTGAAGTAGACTGAATATTTGCACACGAGTGTTTCAAGCTTTATGAAAGCGCGGGATCGCAAAAGCGAGTCCCAAAAGGTTTTCGTGGTACAGCAAAGATAAGTAGGTCGAAATTAACATATAGAATTATACATGAGCTGTACAAAGTGTACGGACGTGTGTAAGGATAGGCGGAAAACGCCAAAGAAAAAATCAAATACAGTTTTTGAGAATATACATGGAGTTGTGTCCAATGCACAAATGATAAACTCTGAAAGACCGACGACATTCTGAAAGTAATGCAGAGTGCAGGTATAAAAAGAGACCGATGGTTTCAAGCAGAGGAAAGTCCGATGTATTAGTATCAGTTTAAATTAACTTGAGATGTGTGCGCTGAGCGTACACCGCACAGGATGTGCAATAAAAATTAAAGAACGAGAGGCTTTTTCGGGATGCTGAAAGAGCCTCTTTTGTTTTGTGCGATAGGGGTATGTCGTGCAAGGAGCGCGGTTTGCGTGTTTTTTGGCTTAAGTAGGAGAACGGGAGCACGTATTTGATTCTGATAAAGTTTTCGACTGCGTGTCGCTTTGCGGTAGAAAACTCTTTCGCGCCGCACGGAATTGTATTTTTCGGGAGAATGTGCTATACTAACGATGTTCGCAAGACGGTGTGCAGAAAAGCTGCACTTCATCAGGAAAAGGAGCGGTGACTTATGAGCGAAAACATGGAAAAGGTCTATGACGTAATCGTGGTGGGTTCCGGCCCTGCGGGGCTTACGGCGGCACTGTATTGCGCCCGCGCGGGCTACGAGACGCTGGTGCTGGAAAAATATATCCCCGGCGGTCAAATGGTGACCTCGAATGAAATTGAAAATTACCCCGGCTTCCCGGAGGCGGTGGACGGGTTTACGCTGACGATGAACATGAAAAAGCAGGCGGAGCGCTTTGGCGCGAAGCAGACCTACGGCAACGTGACGGCACTGCGGTTAGACGGTGATGTGAAAATTCTGGAGACGGAAGACGGCACGGTTTACCGCGCGAAAAGCGTCGTTTTGGCACCCGGTGCGGCACCGAGGACGCTCGGCTTGCTGAACGAAGACGCTTTGCGCGGCAAGGGTGTTTCCTACTGCGCGACATGCGACGGTGCGTTTTATAAAGATAAGACGGTTGCGGTCATTGGCGGCGGTGACACGGCGGCGGGCGATGCGGCTTTTCTCTCCGCGATGTGCAAAAAGGTATATCTCATCCATAGAAGAGACCGCCTGCGCGCTTCAAAGAGCTATGAGAAGAAGCTCGATAAGCCAAATATCGAGATCGTTTTCGATACGGTGACGGATGAGATCCTCGAAAAAGACGGAAAAGTCGGCGGGCTGCGTCTGCGCAATGTAAAGACGGACGAGGTGTGCGAGATTGAGGTGAACGGCGTGTTTGTGGCGGTGGGCAATGTGCCGGCGACGGACTTTGTACGCGATATTCTTGATCTTGACGAAAACGGGTATTTTATGGCGGGCGAGAGCACGAAGACGAACGTTCCGGGTGTGTTTGCTGCGGGCGATTGTCGTAAAAAGACGCTGCGGCAAATCGTGACGGCGGCTGCGGACGGCGCGGTGGCGGCGCACGGTGTGGAAGAATATTTATCATAAGAAAGAAGAGGGCGCTTTGCCCGAAACATAAAGGATAGAAAATATGGGAAAAATCAAAGAACTGCTTATAAAATACAAAGAGCTGGTTTTGTACGTGGTGTTCGGCGTGCTTACGACGGTCGTGAGCTACGCTTCTTACTGGATCTTTACGGATTTTCTGCACATCCCGTACATGGTATCGACAGCGCTTTCGTGGGTGCTTTCAGTTACCTTTGCGTATGTGACGAACCGCAAGTGGGTGTTTGAGAGCCGCGCGCACGGCTTTGTGCCGATTTTGACGGAGGCGGCGAAATTTTTTGCGAGCCGTATTATGTCCGGCTTTATGGAAATGGGCATGATGTTCATCGGTGTGGATCTGCTGCACGTGAATGATAAGATTGTGAAGCTCGTTGCGAACGTTTTTGTGATCCTTGCAAATTATATTTTAAGCAAACTGGTCGTTTTTCGTAAGAAAAAGTAAATTGACGAAACGAGGTTATGGGAATATAATTGATAAGATAAAGACATCCGGCCTTTGGCCGAGACGGAGGCTTTTATGGCGAAAAGAAAACAACGCCGCGATGAGTTTCAGGATATTTCCAGTTACTCCTCAAAGCAGGCGTATAAGAAAAATCAAAAAAAGAAAAAACGGACGGGCCTTAAGGTCTTTTTGAGCTTCATCTGCGTTATTTTGGTGCTGGTGGGCGGCGTGATGATCTACGCTTCCACGGTGCTTTTGGGCGACCTGAAGACGACGACCATCACGAAAGACAAGACGGAGCTCGGTATTTCCGAAGAAACAAAATCGGAAGCGGGCATTACGAATATTGCGCTGTTCGGCGTGGATGCCCGCGATTATGACGGCGGTACCTTTGCCGGGCGCAGCGACGCCATTATGGTGATGTCGATCGATAACGTGCACCACAAGGTTAAGCTGACGTCCATCATGCGTGATGTGCGCGTGTATATGGGCGACGGCAGTCCGTATGATTCCGGCTATGATAAGCTGAACCATGCCTATATGTACGGTGGCCCGGAGCAGGCCATCCGTGCGATCAACCAAAACTTCGGTCTCGATATTCAGGACTACGTGACCGTGAATTTTGCCGCCATGGCGAAGATTGTGGATGCGTTCGGCGGTGTAAATATTGATTTGACGGAAGATGAAATCAGTGAGATCAACAAAAATATGTATGCGTTGGCGGCGGAATCCCCTGAATCAATGGCAGGCGATGTTTCTACATATGCGCCGCTTTCGGCGGGCGATGGCGTGCTCTTGAACGGCGACGAGGCTGTGGCTTACGGGCGTATTCGTGCCATCGACAACGATAACGGCCGTGTGGAACGCCAGCAGGAAGTGCTTTCTGCGCTCTTGAGCAAGGCAAGTTCTATTTCCAAGCTTGAATACCCGAGCATCATTCAACAGCTTGCGCCGCTTTGCGAGACTTCTTTGACGTTTGATAAGATGATCGGCCTGGCGCAGATTGCGCTGACGGGTTTTGACATTGAGCGCCTTTCCATCCCGAGTGATGTGGAGGGCTATGCCTCCGATTACTGCGAGGGCGGCGGTTGGATGTGGACGTATGACACCGATGTTGCGGCACAGCATATCCACGAATTTATTTACGAGGATGAAAACTGACCCCTGACGATCGCGTGACCGAACCTGTACATATGGCGGTGTGATGCCGCAGACGAGAAAGGACAATTTAGCTATGAAAAAACCGATTTTAGTCGTTATGGCGGCCGGTATGGGCAGCCGTTACGGCGGCTTGAAGCAGATCGATCCCGTTGGCAAAAACGGCGAGATTATCATGGATTTTTCTGTTTTTGATGCCGCGCAGGCGGGCTTTTCCAAGGTAATCTTCATCATCAAGGAGCAGCTTTTTGAGGACTTTAAAGAGGTTATCGGCGACCGCGTATCGAAGTACGTGCAGGTCGAATATGTTTTCCAGAAGTTGGATGACCTGCCGGAGGGCTTTACGGTGCCGGAAGGCCGCGAGAAGCCGTGGGGCACGGGCCACGCCGTTTTGGCGGCACGCGACCACATTGATGCGCCGTTTGTCGTCATCAACGCAGACGATTTCTATGGCGGCGAGGCGTTTAAGAAGATCGGCGCGTTCCTCCGGAACGTGAAGGAAAACGGCGAAAAGGCACACTGGGCGATGGTGGGTTACCATCTGAAAAACACGCTGACCGAAAACGGCCATGTGGCACGCGGCGTATGCGTGGAGAAAGACGGTGTGTTGGATACCATCGTGGAGCGCACGCACATTGAAAAGCGCGAGGACGGCCCGGCTTACACCGAGGACGACGGCGCAACGTGGCACGCGCTCGATGAGGACACGACCGTTTCCATGAACCTGTGGGGCTTTACGCCGGACTTTGTAGACGCATTGAAAAAGGATTTCGTCTCGTTCCTTGAGAACGATGTACCGAAGAACCCACTGAAAGCGGAATACTTCCTGCCGTTTGTCGTCAACGACCAGATTCGCGACGGCAAGGCAGACGTGACGGTTTTAAAATCGGCGGACAAGTGGTTCGGCGTGACGTATAAGGCCGATAAGCCCGTCGTGATGGCGGCGCTTGCCGAGATGATGCAAAACGGCACATATCCCGACCCGCTTTGGAAGTAATTTCAAACCGAAATAAGATACAAAAGGGGCGCTGCGGCGCTCCTTTTTGCGTATATTGTGCGCTTTTTTCGCGAAATGTGTGTTTTGCCCCTTGCGAAACGCATGAAAAAAAGCTATAATGAAGAAAATCAGTAAAATGGCTTTTTGCGGGATGCGGGCGGCGCTTTTTCGCTGCGGCTCTCTTCTGCGCGAAGTCTGCCAAATAAAACTGGAACCGAAAGGAGTACCACTTATGAATTATTCCAAAGAAGTGGAAGAGATGTGTATTGTAGCCAAGGGCCCGAAGCACGGTCCGGCTCCCATCCCGGAAGAGGGCAAGTGGGTACAGGCAAAGGAAGTTAAGGACATTTCCGGTTACACCCACGGTGTAGGCTGGTGTGCACCGCAGCAGGGCGCTTGCAAGCTCTCCCTGAACGTTAAGGACGGCATCATTGAGGAAGCTCTCGTTGAGACCGTCGGCTGCTCCGGCATGACGCACTCCGCTGCAATGGCAGCAGAGATCCTCCCGGGCAAGACCGTTATGGAAGCTCTGAACACGGACCTTGTATGTGATGCGATTAACACCGCTATGCGCGAGCTGTTCCTCCAGATCGTTTATGGCCGTTCCCAGTCTGCTTTCTCCGAGGGCGGTCTTGTTATCGGCGCAGGCATGGAAGACCTTGGTAAGGGCGCACGCTCCATGGTCGGTACCATGTACGGCACAAAGGCAAAGGGCGTTCGTTATCTTGAGATGACCGAAGGCTACTGCACCAGAATGGCACTCGACGCTGACGACCAGGTTATCGGCTACGAGTTCGTTTCCCTCGGCAAGATGACCGACTTCATCAAGGCCGGCATGGAGCCGAACGAGGCGTACAAGAAGTCTATGGGTACATACGGCAGATTCAATGAGGCCGTTAAGTACATCGACCCGCGCAAGGAATAAGGAGGGCACGAGAAATGGCTACATTTGAAGGTTATGAGAGACGTGAGGCGAAAATCCTCTCCGTCCTGAAAGAATACGGCATCAATTCCATTGATGAGTGCAAGACCATCTGCGAAGAGAAGGGCATCGACCCGTACACCATCGTGCAGGAAACACAGCCGATCTGCTTTGAGAACGCAAAGTGGGCTTACACCGTAGGCTGCGCGATTGCTATCAAGATGGGCTGCACGAAGGCTGCTGACGCTGCTGCCGCTATCGGCATCGGCCTGCAGGCATTCTGCATCCCGGGCTCTGTTGCTGAAAACCGTAAGGTCGGCCTCGGCCACGGCAATCTGGGCAAAATGCTCCTTTCCGAGGAGACCGAGTGCTTCGCATTCCTCGCTGGCCACGAGTCCTTCGCGGCTGCTGAGGGTGCTATCAAGATCGCTCTGAACGCGAACAAGGTCAGAACGAAGCCGCTGCGCGTTATCCTCAACGGTCTCGGCAAGGACGCTGCGTTCATCATCTCCAGAATCAACGGCTTTACGTATGTTGAGACCGAGTTCGATCCGTACGCAGAAGAAGTTAAGGTTGTCAGCGAAAAGGCTTATTCCAACGGCCCGCGTGCGGACGTTAAGTGCTACGGCGCAGATAACGTTCCGGAAGGCGTTGCAATCATGAAGCTCGAGAACGTCGGCGTTTCCATCACCGGTAACTCCACGAACCCGACCAGATTCCAGCACCCGGTTGCAGGTACCTACAAGAAGTGGTGCAATGAGAACGGCGTGAAGTACTTCTCCGTTGCTTCCGGCGGCGGCACAGGCCGTACGCTGCATCCGGATAACATGGCTGCCGGTCCTTCCTCTTACGGCATGACCGATACCATGGGCCGTATGCACTCCGATGCACAGTTCGCAGGTTCCTCCTCTGTTCCGGCACACGTTGAGATGATGGGTCTCATCGGCATGGGCAACAACCCGATGGTCGGTGCAACCGTTGCTTGCGCTGTTGCTGTTGAAGAGGCTTCCAAGTAAGAGTTGCTTCTGAAAATCGCATATTAAAGCATAAAAAGTGCTCCCGGTCGCATGATCGGGAGCATTTTTGCATAAAATAGGATCCCGGGATATATGGACTGTTCTTATGGCTCGGTATACCCGGGGTTTGCTTTATAAGATCTGGTCGTCATCGCTGGGAATGTAGAGGAGGATGTCTTCCACTTTGCAGCTTAAGATGCGGCAGAGGTCGTTGATTGTGGTGGTGTTGAGCGGCTTATTATGACGCAGCTTATCGATGATGGAGCTGGAGATGTGATGATTTTTGATGAGCGTATAGGTGGATTCTCCCGAGCTGTGCGGGCGGAGACGGAGCGGCTTTCCGCTTGCCTGAAAACAGCGTTTGACAACGACCCCGAACTTTGCTAAACTGAATTTATCCATTTGGTGAAGCGAGGGGCGCTTATGAACACATTTGAAAAGCTCGAAAGGTTGACGGAGCTTGCAAAAAAGGACGAGACTTTGCGCAAAGCTCTGCTTAAAACGCGCGAAAACAAGGAGCCGATTCTCTCGTTTTGTGCGCTGGCGCGGGAAGCGGGCGTGGAGCTTTACCCCGGCGAGCTTTTGGCTGTGGGCGAGGAATACTCCGACAACCAGTGCAAGAGCACAAACGGCGGCAACCCTACGCCGTATGACTCTTTTAACGATGCCTATGAGATTTTCTTGGCGTCTGTTGAGATATGAAGAAAAGGTTTGAAAACTGAAAAATAAGCCGTGCTGTTACCCCCCCCTATTAGGGCGACAGCACGGCTTTCTATATTCGCCGATCTGTGAAAAAGTCAGGTTATGGTCATCATGCGTTTATGTGGTGACAGGCTTTGCATGCGCCATACGGTACTTCGCGATGAAGTAGTTCACGAGCGCGGTTAGGCCCGCCGAAACGGTGCACACGGCGCAGGTGATGAGGAACACGAGCAGAAGGCCCGTTACGATGACCCACAGCACATTGCCGACATCGGGCGTCGTATTGTTCAGGCTGAACGCGGAGATGAGCTGCGCCGCGAGCAGGATGAGAAATGCGCCGATGAAGCTGAACTGCATGGTGCCGCGGCAGAGGAACCAGCGCGGAATGGCGAGCACGAAAAACGCAAAGATGAACGCGACGAGCACGCCCCACAGCGTATACTGTGCATCGGGCGTGAGCGCGCCGTTTTCGGCCGGGTGCGCGAAGGTGCCGAGGGCGACCTGCACGTGTGCGGCAAAGGTCAAGAGCAGAATGATCGTGCCGACCACACCGCCAAAGATCATGACGCCGCTCCAAAAGCCGTCCACCGGGGCAAAAATACGCTCCTTTAAGTGCGGCTTGCCGTCTTTTTTGTCGAGTTTGTACGTGCCGTAGAATGCTTCGGAAAATGTCATAGGGACACTCCTTTCAAAAAACATCAGTCTTCATGTGTTTCTTCTTCGGGGGTTCTCCGGGGGTCATTTTTCACGATCAGCAGGCGGGAAAGACGCTGGTCTTCAATTTCAAGTACGGTGATGGTGAGCCCGCAGACCTGTACGCTGGGGTGCTCGTTTTCTTTTGGAATGCGGCCTAAAAGGTCGGTGACAAGGCCGGCGATGGTATCGTAATCGCCCTCCGGCAGCTCAGTGTCGGTAAGGTCGGAAATCTCGTCGATGGAGGTGGTGCCGTCCACAGTGAACTCGTTTTCGCTGACACGGAAGATCTCTTCCTGCTCGTTGTCGTATTCGTCCTGAATGTTGCCGAAAATGGACTCCATGAGGTCTTCGAGTGTGACGAGACCCGCCGTGCCGCCGTATTCATCGACGATGATGGCGATCTGCAGGCGGCGCTCCTTGAGCTCTTTAAAGAGCTGGCTGCACTTTTTCGTTTCCGGAATGAAATACGCCGGGCGAACCATGTCTTTTAAATGGATGAAATCCGGTACGGGCTGGTTGACGTAGGGCAGAAAATCCTTAACATAGCAGATGCCGATGATGGTATCGATGTCTTCGCGGTAGACAGGGAGACGGGAGAAGCCGTTTTCCACCGCAAGTACGGCGGCTTGTGCAATGGTGCTCTCCTCATCGATGGCGCAGATGTCCGTACGGTGTGTCATGATCTCGGTGACGGTGGTGTCGTTGAAATCGAAAATGTTCGTGATCATGTCGCGCTCATTTTCTTCGATAACGCCTTTTTCCTCGCCTTCGCCGACCATGTGGAGGATTTCTTCTTCGGTGACGGTTTCATCAAGCGCTTTGGGGTCGTTGCCCAAAAGACGCATGAGACCGTCCGAAATGAGGTTGCACAAGAGGACAAACGGATGCATGACGGCGCTGAGGGCGCACAGCATGGGGCAGAGTTTGTATGTATGCTGCATGCCGTGTGCAGCCTTGTGCGCTACGAATTTTTTCGGAGCGAGGTCTGCTGCCGTTAGATAAAGACCTGCGCACAGCAATGTGCAAAGCAGTGCCGAAAGCACGGCAGCGGCAGACGTGGGGAGCGCGGCGCGGATGAATACGTTGTAAAGGCGCGGCGCAAAGCCGGTGACCGCAACAGCGAGAGCAAAGAAGCCCATGAGCATCATGCCCGATTGCAGGGGCGAAATGATGCCTGCGCTGCGTTCGAGATACTCGAGCAGCTTTTTGGCGCGCGGTTCGCCGGACTCCGCATCTTTTTTGATGCGGGATTCGTTAGCCGTTTCCGCAGCGGATTCGCACATGGCGAAAAGCGCGCCAAGCACGAAAAAGAGCAGAAACAGCAACAGGGCGAGGGGGAGGGGTAAGACGGACGAGGACGGCAGTAAATTGCCGTAAGGGTCGTCGTTCATAGTGAAAAAAGCATCCTTTCTGAAAGTTTGGGAGCAGTGAAATGGCTTTGAATGTGCTTTCGTGAAGGCGGGAGAATAAAGTTTTGTTCAAACTTTTTCAAAAGCTTACGAGTTCTTAGGGAAGCGCCCTAAGTCGCTTTCCGCAAAAGTCAAAGAAAAACGCAATATGAAAAAGCGAGTTTTCTTTTCAAAAGCGTCACGTGATATTTAGCTAAAACTAACTGCTCACCGATATATAATTATTAAAATTTTACCGCAAAAAAACGCTGTTGTCAATATTTTATGCCGGGGGCGCGCCGAATCCCGGACAAAGCGGAGGGAGAACGACGAAAAGGGCGAAAGGCGAAGCGGAGAAAAATAAAAAATGCCGAAAATCCCTGTTAATTCAGAAGAAATTTCAAAAAATCCTCGTTTTTTCCTTTACATATAGGCGAAAAAATGATAAAATTTGTTTTGAACGACGACAGGTGCTTACGGGAGAGTTCTGCAAACGGCAGGGCGGTGAACGGGGTACTGCGCCGTCAGGTAAATCCATTGATAATCCTTAAAGGAGGAATTAGTTAAATGGCAAGAAAAATGAAGACCATGGATGGCAACAACGCCGCCGCGCATGTTTCTTATGCGTTTACCGACGTTGCTGCGATCTATCCGATCACGCCGTCTTCCGTTATGGCTGATGAGACCGATAAGTATGCTGCTGCCGGCAGAAAGAATCTTTTCGGCCGTGAAGTACGCGTAACGGAGATGCAGTCTGAGGCCGGCGCTGCTGGTGCAGTTCACGGTTCTCTGGCGGCTGGTGCTCTTACCACCACCTACACCGCTTCTCAGGGCCTGCTCCTGATGATCCCGAACATGTACAAGATGGCCGGCGAGCTGCTGCCGAGCGTTATCCACGTTTCTGCTCGCTGCGTTGCTACCCACGCTCTGAACATCTTCGGTGACCATTCCGACATCTATGCATGCCGCCAGACCGGTTATGCAATGCTGTGCTCCAACAGCCCGCAGGAAGTTATGGACCTCGGCGCTGTGGCTCACCTTTCCGCTATCCACGGCAAGGTTCCGTTCCTGCACTTCTTCGACGGCTTCCGTACCTCTCATGAGATTCAGAAGATCGAAGTATGGGACTACAAGGATCTCGGCGAGATGCTCGACTGGGATGCCGTAAACGAGTTCAGAAGACACGCTCTGAATCCTGAGCACCCGGTTCTCCGCGGCCAGGCACAGAACGGCGATATCTTCTTCCAGGCTCGTGAGGCTTGCAACAAGTACTACGATGCGATTCCGGAGACCGTTGTCGATTACATGAACAAGGTCAACGAGAAGATCGGCACCGATTACAAGCCCTTCAACTACTATGGCGCTCCGGATGCGGAGAAGGTCATCATCGCTATGGGCTCTGTCTGTGAGACCATCGAAGAGGTTATCGATTACCTCGTAGCAGCCGGCGAGAAGGTTGGCCTTGTTAAGGTTCACCTTTACAGACCGTTCGTTGCAAAGTACCTGCTTGACGTGCTTCCGGAAACCGTTAAGACCATCTCCGTGCTCGACAGAACGAAGGAGCCGGGCTCCATCGGCGAGCCGCTGTACCTTGACGTTCTGGCTGCTATCAACGGCACGCAGTTCGGCTGTGCTAAGGTTCTCACCGGTCGTTACGGCCTCGGCTCCAAGGATACGAAGCCGGCTGACATCATCGCTGTTTACCGCAACATGGAAAAGGGCGACGATGCGAAGAAGAAGTTCACCATCGGCATCGTGGACGATGTTACGCACCTGTCCCTCGAAGCAAACGAGCACCCGGATACCGCACCGGCAGGCACGAAGTCCTGCAAGTTCTGGGGCCTCGGTTCTGACGGTACCGTCGGCGCAAACAAGAACTCCATCAAGATCATCGGCGACCACACCGATATGTACGCACAGGGTTACTTTGACTACGACTCCAAGAAGTCCGGCGGTCTGACAATGTCCCACCTGCGTTTCGGTCATACGCCGATCAAGTCCACCTATTACATCTCCCAGGCTGACTTTGTTGCATGTCACAACCCGGCTTACCTTGGCACCTATGACATGGTCGAAGACCTGAAGAAGGGCGGCAGCTTCCTGCTGAACTGCCAGTGGACGCCGGAAGAGCTTGACGAGAAGCTCCCGGGCAAGGTTAAGAAATACATTGCTGATAACGATATCAACTTCTACACGATCGACGGCTTCAAGATCGGTAAGGAGATCGGCCTTGGCACCAGAATCAACACGGTTCTCCAGTCCGCATTCTTCTCCATCGCGAAGATCATCCCGGAGGAAGACGCAATCCGCTACATGAAGGATGCGGCTACGAAGTCCTACTCCAAGAAGGGTGACGCCATCGTTAAGATGAACCATGACGCTATTGAACGCGGCGCTAACGGCTACGTGAAGATTGATGTTCCGGCTTCCTGGAAGGACGCTGTGGACGATTCCACGAAGCACGTTGCAACCGGCGACCGTCCGGAGCTCGTGGACTATGTAAACAACGTGGTTATCCCGGTTAACACCTTCCACGGTAAGGATCTGCCGGTTTCCACCTTTGAAAAGTATGCAGACGGCACCTCCCCGCAGGGCACCGCTGCTTACGAGAAGCGCGGCGTTGCAGTTGACGTTCCGACCTGGATCCCGGAAAACTGCATCCAGTGCAACTTCTGCTCTATGGTCTGCCCGCACGCGGTTATCCGTCCGGTGCCGATGACAGATGCAGAGCTCGCAGCGGCTCCGGCTGCTGTGAAGAGCAAGGCCATGACCGGTATGCCGGGCATGAACTTTGTCATGACGATTTCCACCCTGGACTGCACGGGCTGCGGCTCTTGCGTACAGGTTTGCCCGGGCATGAAGGGCAACAAGGCTCTCGCAATGTCCCCGATCGACAACGAGCGCCCGGGTCAGGAAGTATTCGATTACGGCGTTAAGCTGGATCCGAAGCCGGAAGTTCTTGCTAAGTTCAAGGACACCACGGTCAAGGGCAGCCAGTTCAAGCAGCCGCTCCTCGAGTTCTCCGGCGCATGCGGCGGCTGCGGTGAAACTCCGTACGCTAAGCTCGTTACCCAGCTGTTCGGCGACAAGATGTACATTGCAAATGCTACCGGCTGCTCCTCCATCTGGGGCGGTTCCGCACCGGCAACGCCGTACACCGTCAACAAGCAGGGTCACGGCCCGGCATGGCAGAACTCCCTGTTTGAAGACAACGCTGAGTTCGGCCTTGGCATGACGCTTGCACAGAACGCAATTCGCGGCCGTCTGGAGCAGCTCACGAATGAGCTCGTTGCAGAAGAAGGCGCAAGCGAAGAGCTGAAGGCAGCAGCTGAGAAGTGGGTTGAGACCATGGCTGACCGCGCTGAAAACGGTCCGGCGGCTGAGGCTTACATCACGGCTCTTGAGGCTTCCTCCTCCGAGAAAGCAGCCGAGATTCTGAAGGATAAGGATTATCTCGCTAAGAAGTCCATGTGGATCTTCGGCGGCGACGGCTGGGCATACGACATCGGCTTCGGTGGCGTTGACCACGCTTTGGCTTCCGGTGAAGATATCAACATTCTGGTCTTCGATACCGAGGTTTACTCCAACACAGGCGGACAGGCTTCCAAGTCTACCCCGGTCGGTTCTGTTGCACAGTTCGCGGCTGCAGGTAAGTCTGTGAAGAAGAAGGATCTGGCTTCCATCATGATGAGCTACGGCTATGTTTATGTTGCGCAGGTCGCTATGGGCGCCGACATGAACCAGTGCCTGAAGGCTATGCATGAGGCTGAGAGCTATCATGGCCCGTCCATTGTTATCGCTTACGCACCGTGCATCAACCACGGCATCAAGGGCGGCATGGGCGTTTCCATGAACGAAGAGAAGAAGGCAGTTGCAGCAGGCTACTGGCATACCTTCCGCTTCGACCCGCGCCGTGCTGACAACGGTGAGAACCCGTTCCAGCTCGACAGCAAGAAGCCGTCTGCTTCTTACCGTGACTTCATCATGGGCGAGGTTCGTTACAACAGCCTTACCCGTGCATTCCCGCAGAGAGCCGAGCAGCTCTTCGAGAAGGCTGAGAAGTACGCAGAAGAGAAGTACGAGAAGTTCGCACACATGGCTTCTGAGGAGGAATAATTCCGCAAGGAATTTTCCGCCTGTACCGAACCGTACAAAAGCGGCGTAAACCGCTGAAATAAAGAGACCCCCGATTTGCAGCAATGCAGATCGGGGGTCTTGCTATATTAAAAAACCGGCATAATTGTGTAAAAGCTCAACGTACAATGCAGCACCGGCATCACATCGGTGCCGATCTTGTAGGGACAATCGAAAATGAATATATCCGAAACGATACAAATACAAAGCTGTGTCCAGTGATGCAGATGGGCCGTTTGCTATATTATAAAACCTTTAATAGAGTATGGCAATGAAGTGAAATTGGAAAATAATATAAAATATACTCGACAAGTGTTTGAAAAATTGATATAATATGAATGAAATATCTGCGGTGCGGAGGCAGTGGATTTTCTCGATTACCTCCTTATTGTAAGCGGCTCTTTATATCGGTAAAACTGTACAGTTGGCTCCGAGTTTGCGGCGCAAGATATTGTAGCCTAAACTTATGCTGAAGCTCCTGTATACCGACTGCCACATGATGCTTTTACAGTTTCTCATCGTGAATGATGTAATTCCGGCATAAATACGGGCTGATTCTTTATGTTTTCACTAATAAAATTTATCAAAAGCTTAATTTTGTAGGAATAAAAGAAAAAATTGTTTGTTTTCAATATTCTTCAGACATGATATTCTATAATCACTTCCATAAAGGAAAAACCATTATTTTAAGGAGGAGTAAAAGTGGCTGTGCGTTACAATCCCAATCCTGCAAGAATTACGGAGCCGTTGTATAAAGTTGAGGAACTGGAAAAATCTCCTTTGTACACTGTGCTTTGCGGCGGAAAGGAGCTGACGGTTTACCACACGGATAGTTTTGATTACGTAATTCCGGTTGTGGACGACGATTCTCCGCTAAGTTTTCAGGTAAAAGTGTCCAAAGATTTCCAAAAGGCGGTTTTCCGTCCGGCCAAGACCAATGTTCAGGCTCAGATTTCCGGCCGAGAGTTGAGCTTCCAGCTGGAAAAGCCCAGTAAGGTCACCTTGGAGTTAGATGGCAATTTGAAGACACCGCTCTTTATCTTGTGCACAAAGCGTGTCCCGAAGCCCGAAAAAGTGGATCATCTTTTTGAGAGTGGGAAAGTCTACAATGTTGGCACGTTAGAGGTCAAAGCGGAAGAAACGGTTTTCTTGGAAGAGGGCAGCGTTGTCTGTGGTTGTGTGAATGCTTTTTTCGCCCACGGCATGAGAATTTTAGGAAACGGCATTCTGAATGGTTGTGTATGGCATCCGAAAGAAGAAAACGGTGGCGGCAGACCAATGATTCGAATGGTGTTTTGCGATGATGTGAAGATTCAAGGCATCACCATGGTGGACGGTGGTTCGTGGCACCTGGTTCCTGGCGCTTGCCGGAATGTGGAGATTGAGGATGTAAACATCATGTCTCGAGTTTGCACGGGTGACGGCATCGATATTGTAGGCTGTGAAGACGTAACCATGCGAAACTCCTTTATTCGCGCTTCGGATGACTGCGTGTGCATTAAAGCTGCAAGTTATCCCGACCCTGCTGCCAATAGGAATGTGAAGAATATTCTGGTAGAACACTGCGTTTTGTGGAATGCAGAACCCGGTAACGCCGTGGAAATCGGATATGAAGTGCGCTGCGATGAGATTAGCGACATCACATTCCGAGATCTGGACATCGTTCATTGCGAGTATGAGGGTAATCAGTCTGGCGGCGTGCTGACCATCCACAATGCAGATCGCGCTCACATTCATGACATTGTGTATGAAGATATCCGCGTTGAAGATGCTCAGGAAAAGTTTGTCGACATCAAGGTATTGGATTCCAAGTACTCATTGGATCGAAAACGCGGAAGTGTCGAAAATATATATTTCCGTAACGTGGAAATTCTGAATGGTAATTTCCCTGTTTCTATTATTCGCGGTTTTGAGATGCATACGGAAATGAGTCGCCCCCGAAATATCTATTTTGACAATGTAGTGGTTTTAGGCAAACAAGTCGAATCCCCCAGCGACTTGCATATGGTGGTGGAACTCTCTGATGATATTTTGTTTAATGGTACGGCACACGCAAAAAGGAATCCATTCTAATTGATATGCAGGAGTCCCGATAATTAGGAAAGAAAGACAGAGCATCAGGAGTGGCTTCTGATGCTCTGCTTTTTTATAGGTCATTTTTAGAATGTCAGGAAAGGATGAACACTTATGTATACTGTTGTAATCGTTGATGATGAGCCGTGGGCATTGCAAGGGCTGGCAGAAATCATTGATTGGAACAACGAAGGTTTCTCTATTATAGGCCAGTTTACGGATCCGGACGAGGCTTTTGAATTCCTGTGCAAAAAAGAACCTGATGTAGTGTTTACGGACATTCGAATGCCTGGACTTTCCGGATTGGATCTCATTGAGATGTCTCGCGTAAAGGGGCTTAACTGTGAGTTTGTACTTATAAGCTCATATGAAGATTTTGAGGCAGCACAAAAAGGAATTCGCCTGCATGTGTGGGAATACATTTTAAAGCCCTATAACGCGGAAGATATCCATAGTGTTACTAAAGTTTTGTCACTTCATTTGGAGAAGAGAAATGATCTCGTCAGTGTGGAATGGAACGATTGTGCAGAAGAAATTTTGCGTAAGGCGGGATCGCTTCAAGACCAGTTGAAAAACTACCAAACAATGGTGTTGTACCTTTGCTCTCATCTATGCGAAGTGCCGGAGGTGTTGAAAGAAGAAAAGTGGATTCCTTTATTTGTCAAAGACACCGGGGGTGCATATCTGAGAGTATCTGCAGAATCCCATATAACTAGACTCAACATGCCTCAAGAGGGTAATCAAAAGTGGGGGGCCAGTCGGGTGCACAAAAGTAGAGTAAATTCTTTACCTCAAATGCTTCAAGAAGCTTGGTACGCATTGTGGGCGGGATTTTCATATTCCGGCAGTGAAAAGGTAGGAGAGATTCAGTTTTATCTTTGTAAAAATATGAATGAAGAGTTTTCTCTTAAATCAGTGGCGGAGAAGTATCATTTTTCCGAACCATATTTTTGTACACTGTTTAAAAAGGGGACCGGTATGTCGGTTATCCATTTTGTTCAACATGTGCGCGTTCATTATGGAACTTATCTCATTCGAAACAGTGAAAAAAAGCTTCAAGAAATCGCGGAAGAGGTAGGATTTGAGAATTACAGCTATTTTGGGAAACTATTTAAGCGATATGTTGGGCAAACTCCGGAAGCCTATCGGGAGGGTTCAGAAGGAAAATTAGGAATATAAAGAGTAATGACGGTGTAATGATTTTCTTGAGAGCGTAAAGAAAACCGAAAATCTTTTCCATAGAATAAATGCAAACGGCGGAGTACATTATCAAGACCGATGTGGTCGTTATGGAGAGCTTCTCCTTCCTGAGAGTAACGTTGTTCTATTTCTTGGATTTTTTCCAAAGGAATTCCTATTCCGTTATCTGCAATTTTAAGAAGAAGAATACCGCTTTCCTCGTTTACTTGGCCCTGTATGAAAAGAATACAGGGCTTTCTTTTTCTTTGAAAACCGTGAGTGATGGAGTTTTCAACTATAGGTTGCAAAATCATAGAAAGAAGTGAATGGGATAGTGCTTTCGAAGAAATATCTACTCGTAGTTCATAGCGCAGTGGGGAACGCATGTCCATTACATTGAAATAGTGTTGCACATGATTCAGCTCTTCTTTTAAGGATACGACCAGATTGCTCCGAAGGCTGTATCGGAAAAGACTGGATAAAGAGGTGAGCATATTTTCAAGTATAGGAACCTGATAATGGTGAGCCATACTCCGCATACTCTCTAAAGTGTTGAAAAGGAAATGGGGATTAATCTGATTTTTATATGCGTTTAGCTGCGCTTGCTTTTGAGCCAGTGTGGTTTGATACAACGTATGGGACATTTCCAGTTGCCGACGATTGGCAATATCCAGTACGTTCAGTGTTTGATTGATGCTTTCTGCCAAATACCTAAGGTCACTGAGGTTGGGCAGAGTTAGTGATTTTCTTATTCCAGCTTGAATATCCTGCATATCTGCAATTATCTGGTTTATTGGTTTAGAGATATAATGTTGAATAAGCCATGTGGAGAAGATCAGACAGGCGCAGGTACCTAAAAGAACCGTTGTAGCGATAATTCGAATTTGAGCACTGCTTTGCAAAAGATTAGCAGTAGGAACCATGTCAATCATAGACATGTCTATATTTTCCAACATCACTGTGTGGCAGGTATATTCAACGTTACCTATCCGAAACTTGCCTGGGGTTCTTTTATGTAAAGCTGACATTTCTAATTGAGATACTTCTCTGCTGATATAAACAATATTATTATGATAAAGGATGGCTTTGATTTCTCCAACATATTTTTCCGAAGAGGACAGACCTACCAATGTATTGACATCAATTAATGCCATTCCTAATGCGTACTCATCGGAAATGTAACCTGAAAGCAGAGTATTATATACCGGAAAGCAATAGACCAATTGAGGTAGTTGATTGGAATCATCTTCGGGAGGAATGGTGAGGAAGAACGGTTCACGGGACATATTCTTATTTTCTTGGATGATTTTTTCCGCAAATTTCTGATAGCGGTATTTTCCGGTAGTACCTGAATAAAAGGTGTGACCGTAGGGGCTGGTGATAATAACATCAGTGATTATGGGCAGAGATGTTTTCAAATAACCCCAAAGTTGGTTGCAACCGGAGATGTTGTTGAGATATACAAGAGGCTTTTTGCTAAAGAGAATCTCTTGCATGTTGGAAAAATAGGAGAGTTGTGTAACGCTGTGCTCCACGTTGCGGAACTGGGCGTCAAGTTGTGCTTCTATACTTTCAGAAAAAGTTTGAAAAGAGCTTTCAAATTGATCCCGGGAAAAGGTATAAATGAACAGATAATATAGTGTTGAAATAATAAACAGAAAAAGGAGCATTACTGCGAGACTGATTCGCAGAAAATGTTTGATAGAAATGCTTTTTTTACCAGTCATAAAATATCTCCTTTGTACGAAAGAACAGTATTTAGCCAAGTATACCTTATCTACAGAAAAATGTAAAGTAACAGAATTGCGATTTATTGACAGAGCAAAGACTGAAAGCACCGACAAAAAGCACAAATTCAAATAATATAGAAGAAAAAAATTAGGGAAATCTTAATTTTGTAAGAGAAGTGCAAAAGATTGTCCCTGTGCAAACGAAAAATTCTTCGATATAATTTAAGCATAGATTTTGGAGATTTCCATAAAAACTTTTGACAAATATTCCAAAACAGAAAGGCGGATGAATGTGGAAAAAAAAGAAAAAACAATAAAGCAAAAGTCTCTTTGGCAAGAGATTTGGAAAAACAAAGCAATCTATCTGATTATGCTACCGGGTATCATATGGTTCATTGTTTTTTCTTACGGACCTATGTCTGGTTTGCAGTTGGCATTTAAAACATACAGTATGAAGCGGGGAATTTGGGGAAGTCCTTGGTGCGGATTGGAGAATTTTCAATACGTGTTTCGGGATCCATCTTTTTTAAAATCCGTGGGGACGACTTTATGGATAAATGCTGGACGATTAATCTTTCAATTTCCTATTCCTATCATATTGGCACTGCTGATGAACGAGTTGAGAATGAAGCGATACAAAAAAGTTGTGCAGACAGTGCTGACATTCCCGCATTTCTTGTCTTGGGTTATTGTGGCAAGTATTGCAATCAATGTCCTTTCTTATGACGGTTTGTTGAACAGTTTAATCCTGTCTTTTGGAGGAGAGACAGTGAACTTTACAGGAAACGCCAAACTGTTCCAGCCGTTGCTGTATATTACGGAGAACTGGAAATCCGCTGGGTGGAGCGCCATCATCTATATGGCAGCGATTTCGGGAATTGATATGGACCAGTATGAAGCAGCGGATCTGGACGGAGCTTCTCGGATACAGAAAATCTTCCGTATCACTCTTCCAAATATTCTCCCAACTATTTCGGTGATGTTTGTATTGCAGATGGGCAACATGATGTCTGGAGGGTTTGATCAGATTTTTAACCTTTCTAACCCCGCAGTAAAAGAGGTATCTGAAATCTTAGATATGTACATTTACAACATTTCATTCGGCTCCACACCCGATTTCGGTTTCTCAACAGCTGTCAGCTTTTTCCGTTCTGTGGTAAACTGCATATTTTTAGTAGCTGCTGACAGGGGTGCAAAAGCACTGGGCGGAAGCGGTTTATTTGGTTGAGGAGGTAGTGTTAATGAAAAGAAAGAATCAGATTCACAAAAAACGGTTCGATGCAGTGGATGTTGTGGTGGTTGTTTTGTTGACTTTATGGATGCTTTTGGTCATTGTTCCGTTCGTCAATGCCATCTCTATTTCCTTCGCCACACAAAAGGAATACGTAGACAATCCTTTGATGCTCTTTCCTTCGCAGCCTACGCTGCAAAGCTACAAAGTGCTTCTCAATGATTACCGCATTTGGGTAGGTTTTCGCACTTCCTTTTTATTGGTAGTGGTGGGCGTTCCGGTAAGCATGCTTTTGACTACAATGTTGGCATATGGCACCAGCCGAGGAAATTATCCAGGAAAAAAGATTATTATCGGCGGAATTCTCTTCACAATGCTTTTTAATGGGGGTATCATTCCTCTGTACTTGCAGATGAAGGAAATGGGACTGACTAACACTATTTGGTCAGTGGTTCTGGCCGGAACAGTGAATGTATTTTATTTTGTGATTATGAGGAATTACTTTCAGTCTTTGCCGGAATCTTTGATAGAGTCGGCTCGTCTGGATGGTGCAGGAGAATGGAGAATCTTATTTGACATTATCCTTCCTTTGTCCAAACCGATTATTGCCACTTTGACATTGTTCTATTTGGTGGATCGATGGAACGAATGGTACAATGCCTTGATTTTTATTCGTAATACGGATCTGCAACCCTTACAGTTAGTTTTGCGATCCATTGTGATGGAGTCCAGTATTGTCAATAACGTAACCAGTGCTGCTGCTATGGAGCAAATGCAGAATTTTAATATGGGCGTAAAAATGGCAGCAGTTATCGTAACAATCTTGCCAGTTATGTGCGTGTACCCGTTCCTACAAAAACATTTCGCTCAAGGCGTGATGGTGGGGGCGGTGAAAGCTTAATAGAACTGTTCCAGATAGATATAGAAAAAGGAGGAGGATAGTTAATAGTTATTTAAAAATGACGGATCGACATACATCAAGAATCAAAAAGAAAGGATGAAAGAAGTGCAAAAAAGCAAAAAGTTTATAACGGCGTTTTTAGCAACTATCATGGTGATGTCTACAGCGGCTTGTGGTGGGAATGCAAGTCAGAATAGCTCATCTCAGCAGAGCGCAGAGGTATCGTCTACTACAGGAGAAGAAAAGACCGGATATGACACTCATGTGGAGCTGTCTTGGTTTAAAGAGGGCATCACGGGTCATGAGATTAACTACGACGGAGATGCGTATGGTCAGTTTTGGCAGGATAAATTCAACACTACTTTCGACTTGACCGCTGCTACCATGGATGATTCAGACTGGAGTCAACGCTTGCGTATCTGGATTAATTCCGGAGACATGCCCGATGTGGCTCACTGGGGATTCAACTACGGTGAGTTGGTTGACTACGCCGCCCAAGATGCAGTTTACCGTTTCCCTGACGATTGGAAAGAGCGTTGGCCTAACGTAGCTGCAAGTCAGGAATGCGTTCCAGGTGCAGCTGTAGCGGAAGAAAAACTGGGTGGTACATACACACTGTTCAGAACTATCTTCGCTAATCACCGTCCTTCTGAGAGATTAAGTTATCATGCCCTTTTGTATATGCGCAAAGACTGGATGCAAGCTTGTGGAGTCGAAATCAAAGATACATATAGCCCATCAGAGCTGGAAGAGATCGCCACAAAGTTCAAGGAAGAGGATCCGGGTAATGTAGGAAGCCAGCTGGTACCAATCAGTATTCGTACATATGATGTTCCTAAGATTTATCCCGGCACATATTTCCCTCAATCCATCAATGTCGGCGATGGCTACTACAAAGATGAAAGTGGACAGTTCCAGTGGGCGCCGGCGGACGAGCGCACTCTGGAAGGATTAAAGAAATATCAGAACCTTTATACCAGCGGACTGTTGGATCCTGAATTCTACACCTTGACTCGATATGAAGGTACAGAAAAGTTCTACATCGGAGGCACCGCAGGCATCGTTTTAGATGACGGTATGGGCTATATGATTCAAAGCCGAATGGAAAACGGACTTCAGAAGAATCTTGGATTGGACCCTGATGAAGCGCTGCATATCGCTCAGTTAGTAGGTGAGGATGGAAAGTATTATTATCGTGAGGACATGAACTTCTACGGATCCATCATTTTCTCTCCCACCATTACCGATGAAGAGTTTGAGAGAGCCATGGATATTCTTGATTTTTGCTGCACGGAGGAAGGTCAGGAAATTATCAATATGGGTTTTGAAGGGGAAGATTGGAAGCGGGATGAAAACGGTGAATATGTCAGCCTTCTTCCGAATGAGATTACTGGTAATGCCGGTTCTATTTTGGCAAGCAAATATCCTACTGCCGATGTGTTCTTCGGTGGCGTTATTCTGGGTGATGATTTCCAGTTTGTGACTCCCAACTATACTAAAGAGACCCGAGATACCATTTCTCATTTCTATCAGCTGCGAGATGAACTTTGCGATGAAACCACTTTGTTGCCACGCGAATATGATTATGAGTTTTATAGTTCTCGTACTAAGACTCAGGCCAACATGGATTTGTCTGAAGAGTATGCTCAGCTGATTTTGAAAGACGGAGATTTGGAGACAAATTGGCGCAACTGGGTGGATGAGAAAATGCAGTTGGTACAGCCTCTGTTAGATGAATTGAATGAGCAATAAACGCGTTCTTTTCTGAAAAACAGAAAAACAGGATAGTAAGTTAGCGATAATTCAGGAGCCTGCCCTATACGCATGAGCAGGCTCCTGTCTTCTTTAAGGACCAAAGGTAGGGATGGACGAATTTATGGAGTATGAACTTTATACCGGAAGATACACGGGAGAACCCTCCGAGGATGGGGTGTGCTCTTGGAATTTCGATGGGGCGGTTCTTCGACGAAAGAAACAGTTTGGAAAGTTAATAAACCCTTCTTATGTACTGCCACATGGAGATCGCTTGTATGTTGTGGAAGAAATCCTCGATGGAGCAAGTGTGGCTTGCTTTTCTGTGGGTAATAAAGAAGAATCAAGCGTTTTATGGCATAAGGAAGTACCTGGAGCTGGATTGTGCCACTGTACGATTATCGGGAACAGTTTGTATGTTTCCGGATATACTGGAGGAACACTCACGGGGTTGAATGCTATTTCGGGACAAGTTATGTTTTATAAGGAGTTCTTGGGGCATGGTTCCAATACTCTTAGGCAGGAAAAGTCCCATATTCATTCCGCGCAGCCTACGCCGGATGGTTCCCGACTTTTGGTAGCAGATCTAGGCACTGACCGTCTATACAAGTTTGTGATGGATGCCAAAATCGGCTTGATGCTTGATGAGGAACAGCCGTACTTTCAGGTAAGAGCGGGACAGGGACCGAGGCATTTCGCGTTTCATCCAAACGGAAAATGGCTGTATCTGGTAACAGAATTGGATTGTTCACTTTTGGTGTTCCGGTATCAGAATAACAGATTGAACCAAGTGGGAGAATATTCTCTGAGGGAGAAGGGCGATCCGGACAGTTCATTAGCAGCAGATATTCATGTTTCTCCGGATGGAAAGTTCTTGTATGTTTCTGTCCGTGGTCCGGGATGTTTGCAAGGATTCGAGATTCAAAAGGAGAATGGTTTGTTAAATCCTTTGGGGAGATTCTCCACTGGTGGCTGGTGTCCCCGAAGCTTCCATATTAGTCCAGATGGACGCTACGTAGCAGTAGCCAATCAGGAGTTGGGGACGTTGGAAGTGTTTTCTCGAGAAAATACGAACGGACAATTGGGAAAGTTGCTGTGCTGCGTGGAAGTTCCTCATGTGTCCTGCGTAAAATGGAGGAATTAATTTTTGCGGTAACATATACAGATAGGAGGTATTGCAATGGAACGAAAAAAGGCAGTGGTAACAGGAGCTAGCCGAGGTATTGGGAACGGGATTGCCCGTTGCTTGGCCAGAGAAGGGTATGACTTAGCCATTTCCTACGCTACTAAGCAGGAGGAAGCTCAAAAGTTGGCTAACGAACTTCAGGAAACATATGGTGGAAAGTGCTTCTATTTTCAGGCTTCCTTAGAAAAGGAAGGTGTTGGTGTAGAGTTATTGAAGAAAAGTGTTGAAGCTTTGGGTGGGTTGGATTTGCTCGTAAATAACGCTGGAGTGACCCGATTTGAGAATATCCTTGACTTGACGCCAGAAGTTTTCGATTTGCTGTTTCATCTCGATTTCAAAAATTACATACTAATGATGCAAGAAGCAGCGCGTTATATGGTAAAAAATAAGGTGAGAGGTAGCCTAATCAACATCACATCATCCCGAGGTGAACGTGCCTATGCAGGGGATTTTCTTTACGGAGGGTTAAAAGCTGGACTTAATCGGGCGATCCAGTCTATCGCTTTGGATTTGGCACCTTACGGGATCAGAGTTAATAACGTAGCGCCTGGAGCTGTTCGAGTCCGGGATAAGCAGGAATTGGTAAATCAGGGAAAAACAGATTTTTGGGACGATTTGGGAAAGAAGATTCCATTGGAACGCTGTGGCATGCCTGAGGATATCGGAGAAGCTGTGGCTTTTTTAGCTTCGGAAAAAGCTTCTTATATTACTGGCACTACTCTGAGAATTGATGGAGGTCTGATTCTTCCCGGTATGCCGGAACATGTTTTACCTGGGGAAGATTTCAATGGGTGGAGCAAAGCTCATTCCTTGTTCGCAGAAGAAGTATTTAAGAGAATTGTTTAAGAAAGGAACTTATTTGATATGGTCACAATTCGGAATATTAAAACAATCCTTACAGCGCCCCGAGGCATTGACTTAGTAGTAGTAAAAGTGGAGACCAGTGAGCCGGGGCTTTATGGATTAGGCTGTGCCACATTTACCCAACGTTGGGCGGCTGTAGCCACGGCAGTGGAGGAATATATGAAACCTTTGCTGGTGGGACGTTGCGTGAATGATATTGAAGATATCTGGCAGACAGCTATGGGAAGTTCCTATTGGCGTAACGGTCCTGTACTCAACAACGCTATCTCTGGTGTAGATGAAGCGCTTTGGGATATTAAAGGCAAAATGGCGGGCATGCCGGTATATGATTTGCTAGGAGGAAAGTGCCGGGAAGCAGTGTCGGTCTATCGTCACACTGACGGTGCCACTCCCGAAGAGGTGGAAGAAAATGTTCGCAGGTATATGGAAGATGGATATCGTTACCTGCGATGCCAGATGGGAACCTATGGCGGTCAGATGGGAAAGGGAAAACAACGAGTTATTTCTCCGGAAAACAGCAAGCCTGGTGCTTACTATGACCCGAATCAGTACTGTGCGGGGGTAGTTAAGCTATTTAGCCATCTTCGCGACAAGTTAGGATATGAAGTGGAGTTGCTTCACGATATACACGAGCGGTTAACACCAGCACAGGCGATAGGGTTAGCCAAGAAACTTGAACCATACCAACTGTTCTTTCTGGAAGATGCTCTTTCGCCGGAGCAAATGGGGTGGTTTAGCCATTTCCGCAATCAGACAGCAGTACCTCTTGCCATGGGTGAGTTATTCAATAATCCGATTGAATGGAACGAGCTAATCTCCAAGCGGTTAATCGACTATATCAGGGTTCACGTCAGTCAGATAGGTGGCCTAACGCCTGCCCGAAAGTTGGCGGCGTTGTGCGAGAATTTCGGCGTACGCACTGCTTGGCATGGACCTGGAGATCTTTCTCCGGTGGGAGTGGTTGCCCAACTTCATCTGGATCTTGCCATTCCGAATTTCGGAATTCAGGAGTTTTCCGGGTTTTCCCCAGAGGAAGAAGAGGTATTCCCTGGTTGTCCTCAAGTGCGGAATGGTTATCTGTATGCCAATGATAAGCCCGGTTTTGGTATAGATATTGATGAGAAAAAGGCGGCTATGTATCCTTGCAGTTACCGTGAGCCCGGATGGCTTTTGGCTCGTACTACTGACGGCACAGCTGTAAGACCGTGAGTGCAAATTATAAGTGTAGAAAGGAGAATTAAGTTTGAAAATCCTAAGTATTCCGAATGAAAACGGAAAAATGACTTGCTTTTGGGAAGAAGGGGCAAGTTCTGGAAAAAAGCCATTGATTATTTGCCTGGCGGATAAGGAAGAAGATGCACAAAGGGATCTTAATTTGCTGTTTTCTCAAGCAAATGGAGCAAGCGTTGCAGCTTTAGTGATCTATCCGCAAACCGAAGAGCAGATTGTAGGAGATTGGCTCTACTCATTGCGTCAGAGAGAGGACGTGGACGAAAATAGAATTACTCTGACAGGAACCCTTTCCGCAGCGGACTGGGTCTGGCGTCTTGGAAGCCATTTTCCACAGTGGTTCGCGGGAATTTGCGCTGTTGGAGGTTATGGAGATCCCTATGAAGTTAGAGCCATGAAGAATGTTCCTGTTCGTGCTTATTTGGTAGAAGAAGAACCACAGATTATACGGAAGGAAAAAGTGGCAGTGAACGTGGACCAACTGGTCATGAGCCTATTAACTGCAGGTTCGGAATGTGTGGAAATGAGATCCATGTATGAGAAGAATCCATGGAATAAGGCAATCCAGGAAGATGGGGTGGTTTCATGGCTTTTGGAACAGAACCGGAAACATCAATTTCAGGTGATATGGCTGAAACCCGGAGTATGGCGTATTGACGATTGGTTTTCTTCCTCTTGCTATTTGATTGAAGGTCAGGATAAGGCGTTACTTATCGACACTAGTTTAGGAGAAGGAAACTTAGCGGAACTTGTGACGTCTCTCACCAATCTTCCGGTAGAGGTGGCTATCACTCATCCCCACGGCGATCACATGCACTGGGTGGATTCTTTTGATCGTGTGTACCTGCATAAAGATGATATTGCCTTGATGAGGGAAAAATCAGATGTATTTCCTGCAACGTTCCGTTATCCGAACAATTCTCATACAGAGTTTATTCCTATTGAGGAAGGGACGAAGATTCATTTAGGAGACATAGACGTAGAAGTGTGGGAATTATCCGGTCATACTGCGCATTCGGTAGTGTTTGTGGATCGTAGTCATAAATGTATTTTCACTGGGGACGCTATTGGATCTGGTTATATTGTACTTTTGATTTGCTCTGAAGAACATGCAATGGAGACGGTGGAGCAGTACCGGGAAAGCCTGATGAAAATAACCCCTCGCATGTCTGAGCTGAAGAATTTTGCTTGGTTAGGCGGTCATGGAATTCAAGAAAACGGCTGTGATCCGCGTCATCAGCAGGATTATTTAGCAGGGGAGTCTCAGTATTTTAACCCAATTCGCCAGCAGGTTATGCTGGATATGATCTGCCTGTGTAACAATTTAATTTCTGGAAAGATTTCTTGGAAATCGGTCATAGATTCTCCGGAACATTATTGCAATACAGGTTCTGCAGGAATTTTTTTCCATTTTATTTAAAAAATCGTGTTTTGAACGAAAAGAAAGACAGCGCCTTTTAGGTGCTGTCTTTCTTTTTATAAAGAGACCTGCTTGCTGGGCAAGTGGTTCTGGTTTCATAGGGTATCTCAAGGAAAAAGCGGCTCATGATGAATGAATATCGGGATGCACGGCAGAGCAATAACAATTGATTCCATGTGTTGATGAGCGTTTAAATTCTTTTTCAAAACAAAAAGAGGTATAATTAGAGAAAAGCTCAACATATAATGCAGCACAAGTATCACAGACAAGGGTGTGTTACGATGAAGCAGAATGTTGAGGACAGAGCCGCCATGCTGGGGGAGTATATCGTAGAGAACAAAGCTACTGTGCGCCGTGCCGCCAAGCAGTTCGGTGTGAGCAAATCCACCGTGCATAAGGACGTTGCCGAGCGGCTGCGCAGCGTGGATATGGGGCTTTACAAAGAGGTGAGCAGCGTACTGGCGGTGAATAAAGCCCAGCGCCATATCCGCGGCGGTATGGCGACAAAGCGCAAATACGAGGCACAGAAGAAATGAGAAAAGCCCTCCGCAAACAAATACGGAGGGCTTAAATTCTATGCGGCTTTAAATAGCTCGGTTAGCTTTTTACAGGTACTTCCTGCGGGGCCTTTTTGTGGTGGCTTTCCGGTAGTGTGTACTTGCTTGTGAAGCGGTTGTAATAGCCGGTGAAGCGCGGGTCTCCGGAGGTTTTGATCTCGTTTAAGTAACCGTGTGTGTCCATGGTGGAATCCTTGATCTGGATCAGGCATACCGCAATGTTAGAGCAGTGATCGGAAACGCGCTCGAAATTGTTGAGGATGTCTGAGAGCACGAAGCCGAGCTCAATGGTGCACTTGCCTTCCTGTAAGCGGCGGATGTGGCGGTTTTTCAGTTCAACTTTCAACGAATCGATGACCTGTTCGAGCGGCTCTACTTCGTAGGAAAGCTGTAAGTTGTTCTCGACAAACGCGTCTGTCGTGATGTTCAAAATCTCGATGATGGCACCTGTGAAGACCTCAAGCTCCTGCTGGGCCTTTTCGGAGAATTTCAGATCTTTATCGTGGATCTCGCGTGCAACGCGCAGGAGATTCACCGCGTGGTCGCCGATACGCTCGAAATCGCCGATGGTATGCAACAGCTGCGAAACATCGTTGCTGTCGGACGTGGAGAGGTTTTTACTGGAAATTTTGACGAGGTAAGAACCGAGCTTATCTTCGTACTGGTCGATGGTTTCTTCGTTTTTCTCGATTTTTTCTGCTGTGGCGGAATCAAAATGCGAGAGCAGACCGATGGCATCCAAAATGGTGTCACGCACAAGGTCTGCCATTTTTGTGGTGGCATTGCGGCACTCCGCAATCGCGAAGGACGGAGAGAGCAGCAGACGCTCATCGAGCAAAACCGCGTGCGGGTCCTGCTTGCCGGGCTTCAGGCGCTTATCCCGCACGGTGATAACGGCGAGCTTTTCAAGCTGATTGCAGAAGGGCAGCAGAATGAACGTGGTGATGAGGTTGAATGCGGAATGCACGACTGCGATCATAAACGAGGAGATCGGCTGGTCGGTGAATGTGAAATGGAAAATGCTGTTTGCAATATAAAAGCCGGAAAGACAGATGACGGTGCCGAGCACGTTAAAGTAGATATGCACGGCGGTCACGCGCTTTGCGCTTTTTGTGGTGCCGATGGAGGAAAGCAGCGCCGTGATACATGTACCGATGTTCTGGCCCATAATGACCGGCAGCGCCATGCTGAACGAAATACTGCCCGTCATGGCGAGAGACTGCAGAATGCCGAGCGAAGCAGCGGAGCTCTGGATGAGTGCCGTGATGCCTGCGCCGACTAAAATGGCGATGATGGGGTTATCGAGAATCGTTAAGACCTCTTTAAACTGCGGCAAGTCCGCAAGCGGTTTTACCGCGCCGCTCATCATGGTCATGCCGGTCATCAAAATGGCGAAGCCGACACATACGGAGCCGATGTCCTTTTTCTTGCTGCTCTTGGTGAACATGATGAGAATGATGCCGATGAGCGCCACGATGGGCGAAAAGCTCTCCGGCTTTAAAAGCTGTACGAAAACGTTGTCGCTCGTGATGCCGGAAAGGCTTAAGATCCACGCAGTGACGGTGGTACCGATGTTTGAGCCCATGATGACGCCGATGGTTTGCCCAAGCTCCATGATGCCGGAGTTGACGAGGCCGACCAGCATGACCGTCATAGCAGAGGAGGACTGGATCGCAATGGTGATGCCCATGCCGAGCAAAAGGGCCTTGAAGCGGTTTGAGGTCATGGAACGCAAAATACGTTCGAGCTTGCCGCCGACCATTTTTTCAAGGCTGGAGGAAAGCAAATGCATGCCGTAGAGGAAGAACGCAAGTCCGCCAAAGAGTGTAATAACGGAGAAAATGTCCATTTGTGGTTGCAGCTCCTTTGTGTGCGCAAAACGCTCGCTTTTCAAATTTTTTTCTTTTTTCTTACTTAATCTTTACATACAAGCTTATTCTAACATAGGTGACGGCGGGAATTCAATGCTTTTTTGATAAAAAACGTCGAAAGAGAAAATTATCTTGCCTTGACCCGCGGCGAGCATCGCGGTATACTGTATTTATATTTTAGGCAAACGCATTTGAATACTTGAAAAAATAAGGTGGGAAACGTGATGAAAACGGCGGCAATTTTGGTGGCGGCGGGCAGCTCTGCACGTATGAAAAGCGGCGGCGCTTCGAAAACGATGATGGAGATCGGCGGCGAGCCGGTTTTGAGCCGTACACTGCGCGCATTTGAGAATGCCGCGTGCATCTCAAAGATCGTCATTGTGGCGCGTGCATGCGATTTCGATGCAATCCAAAAAGCGTCGGCGTTCGTCACAAAGCCGCTCACGATTACCGAGGGGGGCAAGGAGCGGCAGGATTCCGTTTCAAACGGTGCGGCGCTTTGCGGTGACGCAGAGTATATCGCCGTGCACGATGCGGCGCGACCGTTTATCACGCCGGAGGAAATCGAAACCGTGTGCGCGGACGCGGAAAAATACGGCGCGGCGACGCTGGCGGTGCCGGTGAAAGACACCATCAAGGTTGCTGCGGCGGACGGCACGGTGTGCGCTACGCCGGAGAGAAGCACTTTGCGTGCCATTCAGACGCCGCAGGTATTCCGCCTTTCTTTGTATAAAGAAGCGCTGTGCCTTGCGAAAAACGCCGGAAAGCAATATACGGACGATTGCCAGCTCATTGAAGCGGCGGGCGGCAAGGTATATTTGACCCCGGGCGACTACAAAAACATCAAGATCACAACGCCGGAGGATCTGCTTGTGGCAGAGGCTTTTGCGGCGGAAAAGTAAAGGAGTGTTACTATGCGGATCGGTCATGGTTATGACGTACACAAGCTTGTAGAAAACAGAAAGCTCATTTTGGGCGGCGTGCATATCCCGTATGAAAAGGGCCTTTTGGGGCATTCCGATGCGGACGTGCTCGCGCATGCCATAGCGGATGCTTTGCTCGGCGCGGCGACGCTCGGGGACATCGGCGTGCTTTTCCCGGACGATGACCCGCAGTACGCCGGTGCGGACAGCTTAAAACTGCTCGCGGTGGCGGTGGCGGCGGTACGCCGCAAGGGCTTTGGGATTGAAAATATCGATGCGACGATTTTGGCACAGCGTCCGAAGTTGCGCCCGTACATCGATGAAATGCGCCGCAACATTGCATCCGCCTGCAACCTCGACCTCGATTGCGTGAGCATCAAGGCGACGACGGAGGAGGGCCTCGGCTTTACCGGCCGCGGCGAGGGTATTGCAGCGCATGCGGTGTGCCTGCTGAAATAAATTTGCATTGTTTTGAGAGCTTCGCTTCGGCGGGGCTCTTTTTTGCACCAATTCCCGGCTTGTCTCATATTCTGTTTTGATGAGACTGTTTTGAAGGCTTGGAGGTGCTTGCAATGGAAAACAAAAGAGACACGGGCGGGAAGCGGCTTATTGTTGTCAGCAGCGTGACCTATGCGCTGAAAAGCCGTGATCTGCTTTTTCAAAGAGGGATAAAAGCCTACATTGAGCGGCTGCCGCGCACCCGAGAAAGCGGCTGCGGCTATGGTGTATATGTTCCGCAGCGCACGGACGAAGCGGAGCGCATTTTGCGGGATGCAGGCGTGAAAGTGTTCTACCGTGCGGAACGGGGCGAAAAGAAATGATCTATCTCGATAACAGCGCGACGACGTACCCAAAGCCGCTTTCGGTGCGCCGCAAAATGGCGCAGGCGCTGGAGCAGTTCGGCGCGAACCCCGGCCGCGGCGGGTTTAAAATGAGCTTGCAGACGGCGCAGGCGGTCTACGATGTGCGGCAGAAGGCGGCGAGCTTTTTCGGTGCGGCGGGCCCGGAGTGCGTCTCGTTTCAGCCGAGCTGCACGCAGTCGCTGAATATCGTTATCCACTCGTTAAAGCGTAGCGACCATGTGCTTGTGACCGATTTGGAGCACAATGCGGTTTTGCGGCCGCTGAAAGCCATGGAGGTGCACGGTGTTTCGTTTACCGTTGTGCCCGTGACGCCCGGCGACAACGACGCGACGCTCGACGCGTTCCGTCATGCGATGCGCGAGAACACAAGGTTGTTTGTCTGCACGCAGGCCTCGAATGTATTCGGCATCCGCGTGCCTGTGGAGCGGCTGGCGGCGCTTGCGCATATATACGGCGCGGAGATCTGCGTGGACGCGGCGCAGTCCGGCGGGGTGATTCCCATTCATGCGGAGCGCGACGGCATCGATTACCTTTGCTGCGCGGGACACAAGGGGTTATACGGTCCGATGGGCACGGGTATGCTCATTACGAAAAACGGTGAAAAGCTGGAAAGCCTGATACAGGGCGGCACGGGTACGCGCGCGTTGGAGTTAGACCAGCCGCGGGAAATGCCGGAGTACCTTGAAAGCGGCACGCAGAATGTGCCGGGCATCCTCGCACTCGGCGCGGGCATGGATTTTGTGCGCACGAACGGTGAATACATGCTGCGGGAGAGGGAAATGCGCCACATTCGCCGCGTATACGAGGCATTCAAAAACATGCCGCATGTTGTTTTATACACCGCAATGCCGGACACGATGTACTTTGTGCCGGTGCTCGGCTTTAACGTGCGCGGCATGCAGAGTGAAGAAGTGGGCGAGGTACTTGCAAAGCGGAACATTGCCGTGCGCTGTGGATTCCACTGTGCACCGCTCGTACACCGCAAAATGGGAACGGACGGTGAAACGCCCGGCGGCGCGGTGCGCGTTTCGCCGGGTGCGTTCACGACTGACAGGGACATTACGGAGTTGATTCGCACGGTCTATTCGCTCCGGGCTGAAAGTGCGGCGCGAAAAGTCGAATAAAAATGAACAAAGTGTAAATAAAAATCGAAAAATATAGAAAAGAACAGGAGAAAACATACAATTCCCCCTTTTCATCCCCACCTCTTTGTGTTAAACTATATACAGTACGCATTTAGGTTTTGTAAAAAGTAAATCGTATGGAGCGGATGTGCACCGTGTGCATGTACCGCCGAATCCTGTACAAAGAGGTGAATGCTTTGAATAAGGTTTTTGAAGCCATTGCTTCCTGGTGGGAGTGGATGGTGAGCATTGCCATGAATTTTCAATTTAAAGATGCCGTTGATATTATCATCGTTGCATTTTTGATCTACGGTGTGGTCAAGCTTGTGCGCGAAACGCGCGCGGGGCAGCTTGTAAAGGGACTTTTTCTGCTTGTCGTTCTGTTTATTATTTCTTCGTATTTTAATCTGGTGATGGTCAGCCGCGTGCTGGCGTATTTCTTCCAGTTCGCTTTCGTCGCAATCCTCATCGTGTTTCAGCCGGAAATCCGCAAGGCGCTCGAGCAAGTGGGCCGCAACAACGTCGGACAATCTATTGCGGCTGTGGTAACAGGCCGTGACCGCAGCTATGACCGCGCGCAGATCCGCAAGGCAATCAACGCCGTGGTAGACGGCGTGGGCATTTTACAGCAGCTCAAAATGGGCGCGCTTATCGTATTCGAGCGCAAAACGAAGCTTGGCGACATCATTGAGACCGGCACGCAGATTAACTGCGAGCCTTCCGGCCAGATTGTGGGCAATATTTTCTTCAATAAGGCGCCTTTGCATGACGGCGCCATGATCATTCGCGACGGCATGATTCATGCGGCGGGCTGTATTCTGCCGCTGACGAAAAACACTTCGGTCTCTGCAGAGCTCGGCACGCGTCACCGCGCGGCGCTCGGTGTCAGTGAGGAATCGGATGCCGTGGTCGTGGTGGTTTCGGAAGAAACGGGGCAGATCTCCGTGGCTGTAAACGGCGTTTTGGCGCGCCGCTTTACGCGCGATACGTTGCGTGATGTTTTGGAGGGGTACCTCATTCCGCAGGAAGAAGCTTCCACCGTGCGCCGTAAGTTCGGCGTGCTGAAAAGCAAAAGGACGGTGAAGAAGTGATGGCAAAAATGTCTAAGAAACCCAGAAACGAAGTAAAACAGCGCTTACGCGTGTTTGAAAACAACACAATTTTGCTTATCTTTTCATTCCTTGCCGCGGCGGCCGTCTGGTTTGCCATGATGGCGAGCAACTCCGAAGGCCGTGCGACCGTAATCCGCAATGTGCCGATTAACGTTGAAATTTCCGATACGGCGCAGGAAGCCGGTGTGCGCGTGTTCAGTATGAGCAGCAGCGCGACGGATGTGAGTATTACGGGCAACTCACTCATTACAAGTAAGGTGACGAGTGAGGACATCGGCGTTACGGGGACGCTGGATCCTTCCGTCAGCATGCTGACGGGCAGCAGCTTGCAACAGACGACGCTTTCTCTGCGCGCAGCAAAAAAGGGCAACACCCTCGCCGAATACGAGGTGGAAAGCGTTTCGCCGTCCGAGATCACAGTGGTGTATGATAAATATAAAGAAACGCAGCTCACTTTGGAAACAAATTTTCAGTACACTACGGCGGGAAATTACTATGCGCCTTCTACGCCCACACTTTCTACGGAGCTTATCACGGTCTCCGGCCCGGAAAGCAGCGTGAACAAGGTGGCACGTGCCGTGTTGGAATATAAGTTCAGCGAAGAGCTCACGCAGTCGAAGTCGCTTTCCTGCAAAGTGACGTTGTACGACGCGAACGGCAATGTACTTGACCCAACGGAGCTCTATTTGAAGCTGAGCGACGACACGGTGGAGGTCTCCATTCCGGTGACGAGCCGACAGACGGTCAAGCTGGAAGCGGATGTGCGCAACATTCCGGACAGCTTTGCCTCGAACCGCATCACGATCGACCCGGCAGAGATTGAAATTGCCGGCGACGGTGAAACGGTCTCAAAGTACACGACCCTGACGCTCTCCACGCCGATCAACTTCCTGGACGTTACGCCGGAAAACAACACGTTCACGGTGGCTATCCCGGTGCCGAGCGGTGTGACAAATGTGACGCGAGTGGAAAACGCGACCGTTACATTCAACTTGAACGGTTACAAGGAAACGTCTGTGCTGACGAGCAACATCAGCGTCATCAACGTGCCGGAGGGTATGGAAGCAGAGCTTTCTACAAAGACGCTCACGCTGAAGATCATCGGCACGGCGGCGCAGATCTCGAAGCTGACAGGAGATTCCGTTTTCTGTACGGTGGATCTTTCCACGGTGACAGACCCGAGCGGCAGCATGGAAGCGCCGGTGACGGTGACGATTAACAATGCGGATTCCTGCTGGGCGACCGGCAGCTACACGGCGCATGTGACGCTTTCGCCGAAAACCGAATCTTCCACCAGTGGCGCTTCGGACTAAATAAGCAAAATGAAAACCCGCCGAGCTGAAAAGTTTCGGCGGGTTTGTGTTTTATGGGGAGAGTACATTCAGCGTAGCGCGATCATGTCGCCGGTGAAGTGCGAAAGCCAGTCTTTTACGGCGAACGGTACGCCGGTAGCTTTTAAAATAACGATCACCAAAATGATGGCGATGAGAATAAGCAGCACCTTAAGCGCAAATTGCGGGTTGCCGTGTTGGTGCTCGTCTTCGTGCTCCGGCACATGGTGTTCTTTAGCGGTCTGCTTGGCGGTTTCAGGTTTCCGTGTTTTTTCTTCCATAACGGCACCTCTTTTCTGCAAAGATACAGAATCTTTCATTTCCATTTTACCACATGCCTTTCCTGTTTTCTATAATTTATCGACTTTTTTCTTCGGAAAAATCAACAAAAATTCGGGAAATAATTCTGCGCCGAGCGCTTATAAAACAAGACACTTTGGTGTCTTGTTCAGAGAACTCATACAGCCGGGCTTCCTACGACTTGAACGTCCGCCGGAAGTTCAAGTCTACCTGTCCTGACGATTACGAACGCAAAAGTGTTTCGTCGTCTGCGGACGACGACTCAAGGCACTGCCTTGAGAATCCGTAAACTTTCTTGAAGAAAGTTTACTCAAAGACTTTGTTCGTCGCTTTGCCGACAGATGGAGAATGTGTTTTTCTTTTTCTACAAACAGTTTCGCAGATAATTGTGAAATTCTGTTGAATAACCGGCAAAAAAATGCTAAAATATTCTTTTAGAAATGAAACGAATTTGCATAGGACACGGTTGCCGCGCAGTAGTTGGGGTTGCGCGGAAAATCGGGCTTTTGATTTAAAGGGTGAAGCAAAATGATCTTGCGAAAATGGGAGGTGCGTCCTCTCGATAAGGAACGTGCGGCGGCGTTTGCACAGACGTATGGCGTGCCGTTCTTCCTCGCGATGCTGATGAATATTCGCGGCCTTGACGATGCCGCGCATCTGCGGGAATTTCTTGGCGAGGGCGAGCCGCTCTCTGACCCGTTTCTTTTAAAAGATATGGACAAAGCCGCGGCGCGTATTACCCGCGCGGTGGACAACATGGAAAAAATCGCGGTTTACGGGGATTACGATGCCGACGGCGTGACTTCGACCGCCATGCTGTATTCGTACCTTGAAACGCGTGGTGCGGACGTAATCTTCTACATACCGCAGCGCGAGGGCGAAGGCTACGGCATGAACATCGGCGCCGTGGAATACTTAAAAGAGCAAGGTGTGTCGCTCATTGTCACGGTCGACAACGGCATTTCCTCCGTGCAGGAGGTAGCGCGCGCGAACGAGCTTGGCATTGATGTGGTCGTCACCGATCATCACCGCCCGCAGGAGATATTGCCCGATGCTGTGGCGGTCGTGGACGCATACCGACCGGATGACACAAGCCCCTATAAGCATTTTTCCGGTGTAGGCATCGCGTTTAAATTGCTTATGGCGCTGGAGGACGGAGCGGGCGACGTGGAAGATCTGTTAGAAGCATACAGCGATCTCGCGGCCATCGGCACCATCGGCGATATTGTGCCGTTGACGGGCGAAAACCGTACGCTGATCCGCGCGGGTCTTGAGCGTCTTTCACAGAGCGACCGCCCGGGCGTGCAGGCACTTTTGGAAAACGCAGGCGTTGCAGGGAAGGCACTGACGAGCACGAATGTGGCGTTTACGCTTGTGCCGCGCATCAACGCGACGGGCCGTATGGGCGCGCCGGAACGCGCCGTGCGCTTGCTCATCAGCGGCTATGAAGAGGAAGCCGAGGTACTGAGTGAGGAAATTTGCGCCGATAACGAGGAACGCCGCCGTGTGGAAGCAGAGATTGCCGAAGCGGCGTTTGCGGATATCGAAGCGAAAGGATACATGAAAGACCGCGTGGTCGTGGTGGACGGTGAAAACTGGCACCATGGTGTTATCGGCATTGTGGCGTCCCGTGTGACGGAGCGCTGCGGCAAGCCGTGCATGATCATTTCGCGCGGCGAAACAGAGGCGAAGGGCAGCGGCAGAAGCATTGAGGGTTTCTCGCTGTTTGAAGCCATCTGCGCGTGCGGCGACTTGCTCATCAAATTCGGCGGACATCCCATGGCGGCGGGTATCACGTTGAAGCCCGAAAACATCGAAGCGTTCCGCAAGCGCATCAATCAGTATGCGGCGGAGCACTTCCCGCAGATGCCCACGCAGACGGTCACACTGGACTGCAAGCTGAACCCGGCGGCACTTTCGGTTTCCATGGCGCAAAGCCTGACGCAGTTGGAGCCGTTTGGAAACGGCAACCCGCAGCCGGTGTTCGGTTTGTTCAACATGGAGCTTTCCAATGTCACACCGGTCGGCGGCGGGGGTCATCTGCGCCTGACCTTAGAAAAGAACGGCGCGGTCATCACGGCGATGCGTTTTAATACAAAGCCCGAGGAGCTGCCGTACCACATCGGCGATAAGATCGACCTTGCGGTGCAGCTGGAGGCGCGCGAATTTCGCGGCCAGCCGTCGCTGACTGTCATCGTGCGCGATATGAAGTTTGCAGCGTTCAATACGGAAAAGAATATAGCGTCACTTGCGAGCTTTGAAAAGTGGCAGCGCGGCGAGGTGCTTTCCGCGGAGGATAAAAACAGATTATACCCCGACCGCGCGTGCTTAGCGGCCATTTACCGCGCACTGCGCACGGTAAACGGTAAAGAGACGGACCAGGTTCGGTTTGTTTCGCAGTTTGGAAAAGATATGACACTGGGACTCTTTAAAACGGCGCTTCTTGTATTTGAGGAGCGCGGCTTGGTACACAGCGAAATTGCAGACGATACATTTACGGCAACGCTCATCGAAACGAGCGGCAAAACAGATATTACACGTTCCCCGGTGCTTTTGGCACTGCAATAAGGGAACGGAAGGAGTGAAAAACGATGGAAGAAGCAGCAAAAACGTATGCGGACCTTGTGTCACTGATCGAAAAAAGCGAAAAAGAATATGACCTCGCGTTGATCGAAAAAGCGTATCAGTTCGCGGAGGCAGCGCATCAGGGACAGGTGCGGCGCTCCGGCGAGCCGTACATCATCCACCCCATTGCGGTGGCGTATAAGCTTGTGGAATTCGGCATGGATACCCCGTCCGTCGTGGCAGGTCTGCTGCATGACGTCATTGAGGACACGCCGGTTACGTATGACGACATTGTGAAAGCGTTCGGTAAGGAGATTGCAAACCTGACGGACGGCGTGACAAAGCTCGGCAAGATCCCGTTCTCCTCCCGTGAAGAGCAGCAGGCGGAAAACCTGCGCAAAATGCTCATTGCGATGAGCGAGGATATCCGCGTGATCATTATTAAATTTGCGGACCGCATGCACAATTTAGCGACGCTCGAATACGTAGCGCCGCAGAAGCAGCGCGACAAGGCGCTGGAATGTCTTGAGGTGTACGCTCCCATTGCGCACCGTCTCGGCATGCGTAAGGTTAAGGAATACATGGAGGACGTTTCTTTAAAGTACCTTGACCCTGTTGCGTATAAGGAGATTGAAGATAACCTTGAGGCGCGCAGCACAAAGCGCAAGCAGTTTATTGAGACAACGAAAGAAATGATCCGCAGTCGTGTGGAGCCGCTTATCCCGGGCGTATATATTGAAGGGCGCGTAAAAAGCGTCAACGGCATTTATCGCAAGATGTTCATTCAGGGTAAGAGCTTTGACGAAATTTACGACGTGTTCGCCCTGCGCGTAATCGTCGATACCATCAACGATTGCTATAATGTGCTCGGTATCATCCACGATATGTTCACCCCGCTGCCGAACCGCTTTAAGGACTACATTTCCACGCCGAAGCAGAACATGTACCAGTCCTTGCACACGACGGTCATCAGCAAAGAGGGCATCCCGTTCGAGGTGCAGATCCGCACGTGGGAAATGCACCACACGGCAGAATACGGCATCGCGGCGCACTGGAAGTATAAGCTCGGCATGACGAGCGGCAACGAAAAGCCCGACTCGCTGGAGGGCCGCTTGCAGTGGATCCGCAACATGCTCGATAACCAGTCCGAAAGTGAAGATATCACTGACCTTGTGCGCTCCATCAAGACCGATCTTGCGCCGGAAGAGGTGTTCGTCTTCACCCCGAAAGGTGATGTTATCAACCTGCCGATGGGCTCTACGGTTATCGATTTTGCGTATGCCATTCATTCCGCCGTCGGCAACCGCATGATCGGTGCAAAGGTTGACCAGAAGATCGTGCCGCTCGATTACAAGGTAAAAACGGGCGAGATCATTGAGATTTTGACGACGAAGGAGGTCGGCCGCGGCCCGAACCGCGACTGGCTTTCCATCGTGCGTACAAGCGAAGCACGCAATAAGATCCGCGCGTGGTTCAAGAAAGAAAAGCGCGATGAGAACATCGTAGAGGGCAAGGCGGAGTTGGAGCGCGAATTTAAGCGCAACGGCATCGTGATGAGCGACGAGCTGATGCAGTTCATGCTGGAAAGCGCCGGCCGCCGCCACAGCTGCGTCACGCCCGATGATTTCTATGCGGCCATCGGCTACGGCGGCATACAGCTTTGGAAGCTTCTGCCGCGCGTAAAAGAGGAATACCAAAAGACCCACAAGCCTGCACCCGAACCGCAGCAGGAGATTGCGCAGCAGACCCCGCCGCCGAACCTCAACAAGAAAGCGGCAGGCGGCGTGCTCGTAGAGGGTATGGACAACTGTCTCATCAAGTTCTCCCGCTGCTGCAACCCGCTGCCGGGCGATGAGATTGTCGGCTTCATCACGCGCGGTTTCGGCGTTTCCATCCACAAACGCAGCTGCTCGAACGTGCCGAAGGATTTCTCGCAGGCGCCGGAGCCGGAGCGCTGGGTGCGTGCGCACTGGGCGGGTGAAGTCAAGGAAGAGTTCAAGTCTACGCTGCATATTGTGGCGACCGACCGTTCCGGCCTGCTCGCAGACGTGACCCAGCAGCTTTTCAATATGCACATTTTCATTCACTCGCTCAACTCCCGCGAGGTCAAAAATTCGGAGAATGCCGTCATTTCGGCAACGATTACCATCAACGGCCTTTCGCATCTGCAGACCGTTATCGACCGCTTGCAGAAGATTAAGGGCGTAATCTCTATTGACCGCAGCTAAAGGTAAACAAAGATATGAAATATAAATGTATAACGGGCGGGCCTATTTCGGAAAATTGCTACCTGCTCATCGACGAAAAAACGAATCAGGCGGCGGTCGTTGACCCCGGCTTTTTGAACGACGCTCTGTTAAATGAAATTAAAAAATATACGGTGCAAAGAATTTTGCTGACACACGGCCATTTTGACCACATTTGGGAGGCTGACCGCCTGCACGAGATGCTCGGTGTGCCGGTGTGCGCCTATGAGACGGAAGCGGCGTTTGCAGCGGACGATAAGCAAAACGGCTCGCTTCTCATGATGTACGAGTCCGTCACCTGCAAAGTGCACGAGGCTTTCAAAGACGGTGAAACATTTCAGATCGGCGAAGTGCCGGTCACGGTGCTGCACACGCCCGGCCACACCGCGGGCGGCGTGAGCTACATTACGCCGGACGCCGTGTTTACGGGCGATACGCTGATGGGCTACTCCGTCGGGCGGTGCGACCTGCCAACCGGCAACAGTGCCGAGCTGCGCGAGTCTCTGAAAAAGCTTGCGGCGCTGTCCGGAAATCCCGATATCTGCGGCGGCCACGGCCCCGTGACGACGCTGGAAGACGAAAAGCGCCGAAATCCGTATTTATAAAGGAAAATGTATGGTTTTATATATTATCGATCACCCTTATCATTATGAGGCGGAAAACCTCTGCCGCGTGTTTTACCCGTTTGACAAAGTCACGGTACAGCACGAATTTATGCCGAGCGATGAAAACCGCACGGTGTACACCGCCGAAGAAAACGGCGAATATATCGTGCGCATTGAAGACGCAGACGGCAAAACGGAGCGCAAAGCAAAAGTAGGCGCAGAGACCGAATACGGCATGGTGTCTTTATTATTTGATGCATTTTGCGCCCACACGGGCAAAATGCCGCGCTGGGGTATGCTGACGGGCATTCACCCCATTAAGCTCCTGCGCCAGCTGACCGAACAGCACGGCGAAGCGAAAGCGGCAAGGCTGTTCCGCGAAAAATATTTCGTCTCAAACGAAAAAACGGCACTTGCGGTGCGCACCCTGCGCGCACAAAAGCCCATTACGGATAAAGTGCGTGAAAACGACTACTCTTTGTACATTTCCGTGCCGTTCTGCCCCACGCGCTGCGCGTACTGCTCATTCGTTTCGCAGAGCGTGGAAAAGGCCAAGAAACAGATCCCGGAATATCACCGCCTGCTTTTGGAAGAGCTGAAAGAGACGGCGAAAGTCGCCGATGCTTTGGGCTTAAACCTGCGCGCTGTGTATGTCGGGGGCGGCACACCCACGACATTCTCCGCAGAGCAGCTTTCCGAGATGATCCGCGTTGTGAAAGATTCGTTCGACATGTCGCAGTGCGAGGAACTTACGGTGGAGGCCGGCCGCCCGGATACCATTGACCGTGCAAAGCTGGATGCGCTGCTTAAAAGCGGCGTTTCGCGTATCAGCATCAACCCGCAAACCTTGCAGGACAACGTGCTCGAAAACATCGGCCGCCGCCACACGGCGCAGCAGACTGTGGATGCGTTTCACCTCGCGCGGGAAGCGGGCTTTACGAATATCAATATGGACCTCATTGTCGGCTTGCCGGGCGACACGTATGAGACGTTCTGTGACACAATCGAAAAGGTCATTGCGCTTGACCCTGAGAACGTGACGGTGCACGCGCTCGCATTGAAGCGCTCCTCGTTCATCACGCAGAGCGGCGAGATCAACAAGGCCCACGCCGATGCCGCGCTTGCCGACCGCATGATGGCTTATGCCGAAAAGCGGCTGACAGAGCGGGGGCTTGAGCCGTATTATCTCTATCGCCAAAGCCGCATGGCGGGCAATTTGGAGAATACGGGCTGGGCAAAGCCGGGCACCGAGTGTGCATATAATATTTTCACGATGGATGAGACCGAAACGGTGCTGGCGTGCGGCGCAGGCGGCGTGACGAAGCTTAAGAACCCGTATTCCGAAGATCTTTCACGAATTTTTAACTTCAAATATTCGTATGAATATATCAGCCGTTACCCGGAGATTCTCGAACGAAAGGAGGGCATCGCGAAGCAATATGAGCAATTTCGCAAGCGGTTACATTAAATATATCAATCACTTAGAGCAGATTAACGACGCGGCGCTTTTGAACCCGCAGGTCATGATCGATGAGGTGGAGGATTCCTATCACGAGCACATCGAAAACATTGCGCGCAACATTGTGACGCATTACAAAACCGCGAAGGTGTGCATGCTGGCGGGGCCGTCCTCCAGCGGCAAGACGACCACGGCGCATTTATTGCAGCGCGAGCTCGGTAAGCTCGGTGTGCACGCCGAGATTGTCTCGCTTGACGATTTTTACCTTGGCCCGGACGAAACGCCCGTGCTGCCGAACGGCGAAAAGGACTATGAGACCGTGGACGCGCTCGACATTGCGCTTATTCAGGATTGTTTGAATTCCGTCATTCACAGCGGCTCCTGCCTTTTGCCGGAGTACGATTTTACAACGAAGACCCGAACATTGGCGGCAAGAAAGCTCGACGTCAGCGACCGCGGGTTCGTTATCATGGAGGGTCTGCACGCGCTGAACCCCATTTTTACGCGTGGTCTGCCGGAGAGCAGCACCATAAAGCTGTATGTCAGCGTGAAGCAGCAGATCAAGGATATCAACGGCGAGGTCATTTCGCCGATGGATATTCGCCTTGTGCGCCGCATCTCGCGTGATATCCGTTCCCGCGATACCATGCCGGAGCGCACCATCGCCATGTGGGATAATGTGGTGGCGGGCGAAGATAAATACATCCGCCCGTACCGCCTTTCCGCGGACTACACGGTGAACTCCATTCATATCTATGAACCGTGTGTGCTGCGCAGGCTTGTCATTCCGCTTCTGCGCGAAATCCCGGAGGATAACCCGTGTTACCGTAAGGCGCGCGATTTAGATGCCCGTCTGATGCGCTTTGAGCCTATTGATGCCGAGCTGGTGCCTGCAAACTCCATGCTGCGTGAATTTTTGGGTCCGAAAGTAGAAAACGGTACGAATTAAGGTTATTGTCAGGAAAAATTTAACCTTTGTTTACAAAATTGCCGGTTTGTCATTTGCTTTTTGACACAAATTGCGCTATAATGGGACTGAAGAAAGGTACATGAAACGGTGTGCTTCTTAAGGTTCCGTTTCCAAACCACAAAAGGAGAATTTGTTATGGGAATTTTTGATGATGTTGTTGTCAACGCAAAATCCGCTGCACAGACCGTAGGCAAAATGGCAGGCCAGTTTGTGGATATGTCCAAGCTGCGCATCAATATGGCCGAGCTGAACGGCGAGATTACGAAACGCTATCAGGGGCTTGGCCGCTTCATTTACGAGGCCAAGAAGGCCGGTTCCGCAGACGAAGCCGAGCTTGCAGACCAGATCGCCGGTATCGATGATCTGTATGCACAGCTTTCCGCGGTTTCCGCACAGTACGCTTCCATGCAGGATAAAGTGACTTGCCCGGCATGTGGCAAGAAGATGCCGACGGATTCCATGTTCTGCAGCCACTGCGGCGCAAAGCTGGAGAACGCACCGGCAGAGCCGGAAGAAGCTGCCGAAGCAGTCGAGAAGGCCGAAGTCCCCGCAGAGCCGGAGACGACGGAAGTTACAATCGAGACAGAGAAGACGGCTGAGCCGACCGAGGAAGTCAAGACCGAGGAATAATTGAAAACGCGGGCCCGGCCTGCAAGGACGTAAAACCAGAAGGAAAGAGGTGCCCCCTCTTTCCTTTTCTTTCGCCGAGAAACTTTTTTGAAACGGAAGGGTTTTATGGAGCAAAAACGGTCCGCGGCGCGCGTGCAGCAGGGATTTCTGCACGGCGCGTTCATTTTAATGTTCGGCGTTCTTCTGGTGAAGGCCATTGGGGCGTTGTTTAAAATCCCGTTATCGAGTATCATCACGGAAGACGGTATGGGATATTTCAGCACGGCGTACAGTTTTTTTAACGTGCTGTTCAGCCTTTCCACCGTCGGTTTTCCCGTGGCAGTGGCGCGGCTGACTGCGGCGGAGGACGCCTTAGGACATTTTCATGACGTGCGGCAAATCAAAGCGGCGGCGCTGCCGGTGTTTTCGGTCATCGGCGTTCTCTGTGCTCTGCTGATGGCAAGTTTTGCACCGCTTTATACGCGCTTGGTGCAAAGCCCCGGCGCACTTTTCTCCATGTTGGCGCTTGCGCCGTGTGCCGCGCTGTGTAGTATTTCCTCCGTGTACCGCGGTTATTTTGAGGGCCTGCGCAATATGCTGCCCACGGCGCGTTCGCAGGTTGCGGAATCGCTCGGCAAGCTTATTTTCGGGCTTTCCGGCGCGATTTTTGTGATGCATATGGGCACACGGGAGCTGCAAGCGAGCGGCACGGTATTCGGCTGTACCGTGAAAAGTGAAGCAGATGGCTGTCAGCTTGTCTGCGCTTTAGGTGCTGCTGCCGCAATCCTCGGCGTGACGCTCGGCGCGGTGCTGGGGCTTTTGACGCTTGTCTTCCAAAGTCGCAGGGACGGCGTCACAAAAGCGATGCTGCAACGCGCGCCGAAGCCGAAAAGCAAGCGTATTTGGGCCGGAAAATTGCTGCGCACTGCACTGCCCATTTCGCTTGGGGCAGTCGCCATGAGCTTTTCCGGACTCATTGATGCGTCATTTTTGCAGACGCGTGTCGCCTATGCCGTGCAGACAGACCCCGCAGCGTTGCTTTCCATGTACGCCGGCGCGATTCCCAAAGGGAATCTCGCCGCGCCGGAAACCGTGCCGAACTACCTTTTCGGCTGCTACAATATGGCGCTGACACTCTTTTTGCTCGTGCCAAGCGTAACGCAGTCGTTCGGGGTCAGCGCGCTGCCGAGCGTGACACGGGCATTCCAGACGGGGGATTCGCAGAAACTGAAGCGCACCGTGGAAGCGGTGCTGCGTATCACGTTTTTGACGGCACTGCCGATGGGGGTGGGGCTTTCCGTTTTGGCGCAGCCCGCCGCACTACTGATCTACGGTGCACGGCCGGGCACGGTCATCGTGGGACGCGTGCTGACGGCCTTGGGCGCGGCGTCCGTTTTTGCGGCGCTGTGCGGGCCGCTGAACAGCATCTTGCAGGCGATGGGCCATGTGGAGCTGCCCGTGGTGCTGACGCTCATTGGGTTATTCGTAAAAGCCGTGCTCGATTACACGCTCGCCGCTGTGCCGCGTGTGAACGTGCTTGGCGGTGCTGTCGGTACACTCGTGTGCTATGCGCTCGCAAGTGTGTTGGCGTGCATTGCGATACGGCGTATTGCAGGCGTGAAAATAGATTTCTTTTCCACTTTTAAAAAGCCGTTTCTGGCATCCGTTTGCTGTGGCGTGGCAGCTCTTTTAACACACAAAGCGTGGTGTGCGGTGCTGCCGGAATCGCGTTTTTCCGCGCTGCCTGCGGTGTTTTTGGGTGCGCTTATCTATGTTGTTTTCCTGCTGATTGCACGCGGGATCTGTGAAGAAGACATCAAAGCACTGCCGAACGGAGAAAAAATTACAAAAAGACTTGAAAAATACTTGCAAAAAGCAGGGGGATAGGGTAAAATATGAAAGCTGCGTTGAAATATGTAGGAAAATCCCGTTATACACTGGAAGATCTCAAGGAAATCATCACGATTCTGCGTGCGCCGGACGGCTGCCCGTGGGACCGCGAGCAGGATCACAAGAGCATCCGCCGCGATTTTCTTGAGGAGTGCTACGAAGCGATAGAAGCCATCGATACGGAAGACCCCGTGCTGCTGCGCGAGGAGCTTGGTGATGTGCTTTTTCAGGTGGCGTTCCACAGTGAGCTCGAGCGTGAAGCCGGTCGGTTCGACCTTGACGATGTGATCAGCGACGTTGCTGCCAAAATGGTGCAGCGTCACCCGCATGTGTTTGCCGATGTGACGGCGGACACGACCGAGCAGGTGCTGACAAACTGGGATCAGATTAAGCGCGAGACGAAAAAACAGAAGTCCGACCGCGAGGTGCTTGAAAGCGTAACGCCCGCCATGCCCGCTTTGATGCGTACCCAGAAGGTACTGAAAAAGGCGGCGAAAATGGGCGCGGATAACGGCACGACCGATGACCTGCGCGAAAGCGTTTGCAAAGCTGTAAGCGGTGCAACCGAAGAAAACGGCGCGGAATCGATTGGCAAAGCGCTTTTCAATTTAACGGAGCTCGCACGCCGTCTCGGCGTAGATGCAGAGCAGGCGCTGTCTGAAGCCTGCCGTGCCTATATTGAGCAGTTCGGCGCAGAAGAATAAAGCAATTCACGCTCCGGCGATGGTTCGCGCCGTGGGTGATGAAGATAAATCTAAAAATTTGGAGGTTATTCATAATGAATAAAACAGAACTCATTGCTGCTGTTGCAGAAAAGGCTACCATTTCCAAGAAAGACGCGGAAAACGCTGTTTCCGCTGTTATCGCTTCCATCACAGAGTCCCTCGCAGGCGGCGAGAAGGTTCAGATCGCAGGTTTCGGCACCTTTGAAGTTCGCGAGAGAGGCGAGCGCGTTGGCCGTGACCCGAGAACGAGCGCTGAGATCGTGATCCCGGCTTCCAAGGCTCCGGCATTCAAGGCCGGCAAGGCCCTGAAGGAATCTGTCAATAAGTAATTTTGGCAAATAATTTGTGATGGAACGGATCCCGAAGTGGGTCCGTTCTTCTGTTATAGGCAGCTGCCTCCATGTATTAAAGAAAAGGAGTTTGAACATGAGACTGGATAAATACTTGAAGGTTTCCCGCATTATCAAGCGCCGTACCGTGGCAAACGAAGCCTGCGACGCCGGTCGAGTCGTCGTCAACGGCAAGATTGCCCGCGCTTCCTACGATGTGAAGGTGAACGATGTCATCGAGCTCACGCTCGGCGCGCGCACCGTGAAGGCCCGCGTCGTTTCCGTGAATGAATATGCAAAAAAAGACGAAGCGGCTATGATGTACGAAATCATCGAAGAAAAGTAAGTTTTTTTGACTGTGCTTTTAACGTGCTGAGCTGCTCTTATGCATAAATATTCGCTGCTTGTTCGGTCTTTTTCCGAAAATCGCTGCATATAAATAGGCGATACAGCATAAAAGAGGATCGGTGATACAGTGGCACAGACGGCAAGCGCAAAAGCACATTCTTTGCACATTGAAAACCGCTCGCGTCTTACGGCAAGCGGCGTTACGCGCGTGGATTTTTTCAGCGAGACGCTCATCACGGTGCAGACGGCAGATGGAAGGTTGCACATTAAGGGCGAAGGGCTGTACATTGAAAACATGAGCGCCGAAACGGGCGAGTTGCTCGTAAAGGGTCGCGTGCTGGCGCTTTCGTACACAGACGGCGTGCGCCCGACGGGCGTTTTGAAAAGGCTTTTAAAATGAGCGGCATTCCGGCAGAAACGCTGTTGCTGTGCCTTGTGTGCGGCGTTCTTCTGGGGTTTGTGTTTGCCGTGCTGGAGTTTTTGCGCCTGCTGTTCTCTCTCGGCAAAATCGCGGCAGCGGTTACGGATGTGCTGTTTTGTCTTTTTGCCGCCGTCGTCACGTTTTTGCTGTCCCTTGCGGTCAGCGCCGGGCACGCGCGCTTTTTTCAGATCGCCTGCGAAGTCATCGGCTTTTTATGCGTGCAGGTCACGGTGACGCACGGCGTTTGCCGCTTTTTGCCGTATGCAGAGCGCCGCTTGCACGGCTTTAGAAACCGAATTTTTGCAAAATGCGCGCAAGGGCGGCGGAAAAAGGTGGAAGCATTGCTAAAAAGCGGGAAAAAACACAAATCATTTCTGAACAAATCGAAAAAAAGCAAAAAAAGGACTTGAATAATGACGGCGCATCATTATATAATGGAACAAGAAAAGCAGCCGAACGCTCGGCATAAGGAAAGGGGAGGAATCCCATGGAAGAAGTCAAGATTAAACGCTATAAGGGCAGCCTCCTTTTAAAGGTCGCCGTGTTCTGTTTTGCGTGCTTCATGGTCACTATGCTCGTCGGGCAGCAGATCTCCATCAGCCAGAAAAAGGACGAACTGCAGCAGTTGAAAAACGAGCTTAAGGAACAGCAGGTCGTCAACGACGAGCTGCGCTATGACCTGAATGAAGAGAACGCAGACAACACAGACTATGCGGAGAAGGTGGCACGCCGCGAACTGGACTATGTAAAGCCCGGCGAGCGTGTGTTCTACAATGTAGGCGGCAACAACTAACAAATTTGAAATCCCGGAGGAAAATTAGAGGGTATGCAGGAAACAAAGCTTGAGGTCGGAGCAATTTTTGAGGGCAAGGTAACGGGCATCACAAAGTTCGGCGCATTCGTCGATCTCGGTAACGGCAAGACCGGTATGGTGCACATTTCAGAGGTTGCCCCGGTCTTCGTAAAGGAGATTCGCGATTTCGTCACGGAAGGCCAGACCGTGAAGGTCAAGATCATCGGCATCAATGAAGACGGCAAGATCAGCCTTTCCATGAAAAAGGCAGACGAAAACGCGCAGCAGCAGCGCCCCCCGCGCCGCCGCGATGAGAACGGCAGACCCCTGCGCCAGAACAACTATCACCGCCGCGAAGCTTCTGCCCCGGTGCAGAGCCCCGCAAGACCGGGCGATTATGAGTGGCGCGCGCGCGAAAACTCCGGCTCTTTTGAAGATATGATGTCCCGCTTTAAGCAGATGAGCGATGAGAAGATTTCGGACCTCAAGCGTGCGGAAAATAAGCGCGGCGGCGGTTATTCCCGCAAGGGCCCGCGCAACAACTAAAGTAAAGCAGAAACGGCGCTGTTCTTCGGAACGGCGCTTTTTGTTTTATGAGAAATTTAAATCGCAAACAAATTGTTTATAAATCTTGAAAATTTTATTTTTCTATTGCAATTTTTGTTCAAATGATTTATACTGTAGGTACAGAGAACGGCAGAAGCCGTAAGCTGAATAATGAAAGCCGAGTCTTTCAGAAAGGATGTGTTTTTTCCGTAGATGAAAAAAGCACATCCCTTTGTGCTTTTTGCGGAAAAAACCGGTAGACGTATGAACATCAAGATCGTTGGCAGAAAAGTGAACCTGAGAGAGAATTTTAAGGAACTGGTGCAGCGCAAGCTCTCTAAGTTTGACCGCATCTTTGATGAAGACGCGGATGCTACCGTAACCGTAACGCTGGAAAAGAATCGCCAGACCGTGGAGATTATGATTAAGCAGCGCGGCATGCTGTACCGTGCAGAAGCCACTGCGTCGGAAATGAACGAAGCGTTGGATGATGTTGTGGCGGCACTGGGCAACCAGATCCGTAGAAATAAAAAACGCCTTGAGCGCGCACAGAAGATGCAGCCCGTGGAGCTGCCGGATACGTACTACGATATGCCGGATGAGGAAGACGAACCGGAAATCGCAAAGCGTAAGACGTTCTATGTGAAGGTCATGACGGTGGAAGAAGCCATTTTGCAGATGGAAATGCTGGGCCACACGTTCTTCATGTACCGTGACGGCGACACCGGCGAGATTGATGTGGTGTATAAGCGCCGCGACGGCAAGTACGGCGTGCTGGAGCCGGAAGGCTGATTGAAACTAAAATAGAAATTTAATTTGTCGATTATTGGCGGCGCCTCACTTGAGGCGTCGCTTTTTTTCATTTTTTAACGGAATTTGCGATATTTGTATATATACAATATCCCGAAAATGCTTGAGAAATCGGGTACAAAATGCTATAATGCCCGTGAAATTTGCAGACAGGCATTTAAAACGTTACGGTATATGAAAAATAAAGTGTTTCGGAGGTCTATATGGAGGAGACGCAAAAGGAAAAGCAAGCGGTGCCGGAGCCCATCGACATCATCACGCTTTTGCACGATGTGCTGCGCGGTGTGAAAAAGCTGTGGTGGGCGTGCCTTTTGCTCACGGTGCTGTGCGCCGCGGGCTCGTGGTACACGGCAAAGCGCGCGTATCGCCCGCTGTACCGCGCGGCGGCTTCGTTCACGGTCGCCACCGGCAGCGGGGAAAGCGGCGGGTTCAGCTACGGGTTTTATTACAATACCGCCACGGCTTCGCAACTCGCGCGCACGTTTCCGTACATACTCGAAAGCGAGCTCTTAACGGATGGCATCAAGCAGGCGCTCGGCACGGATTCTATTACAGCTTCGCTTTCGGCGAGCGCAGTGGAGGATTCCAACCTGTTCACGCTGACCGCGACGGGCGCGAATGCCGAAAGCACGTTGAATGTCCTGAACGCCGCTATTGATTGTTACCCGGAGGCCGCACGCTACGTGCTGGGCGACATTAAGCTCCATATGCTGAGCGCCCCAAGCCTGCCGACCGCGCCGTATAATATATTCGACGGCAAACGTGCGGCGTTGACGGGCGCGGCGTACGGCCTGCTTTTTGGCGCAGGACTGATCCTGCTGTACGGCTGCACACGGCGCACCGTGCGGCGCGAGGAGGAGATTGCATCTAAGCTGCATCTTTTGTGTCTCGGCACGCTGCCGAAGGTCGTTTTTAAAAAGCGAAGCAAGAGTAGGCGCGAAACGATCACCCTTACGAACCCGCATGTGCCGGAGCATTACCGCGAGGCTGCGCGCGGGCTTGCCATGCGCCTTGAACGTCGCATGGCGGCATCGGGCGACAAGGTGCTGCTGTTTTGCGGTACGTTGCCCGGGGAAGGCGTGCGCACCACGGCGATGACTGCCGCGCATGTGCTGGGCGAAATGGGCAAAAGCGTGGTACTGATCGATTTAGATTTAAAGCGCGGCATGGATAAACTTTTGCCGGGGCTGGAAGCGTGTCTTTTTGGGCACTGCCCGGCACAGGAGGTGCTGCATCGGCGCGGTGCAGAGCCGTATCGCTACGCCGCGTGCAGCCGCGGGCTTTCACCGCGCGAGGTGCTCGCTGTTGGCGAAAATCTGCGCGGCGCGATTGCTTCTCTGCGCGAAGACGCGGACTGCGTTTTGCTCATTGCCCCGGAAAGCGCGCGCTTTGCGGAAATTCTGCCCGCGGCGGAAAGCTGCGATGCGGCGGTGTACGTCATCGAGCAGGATCGCGCATCGCGGACGAAGATCAAAGCGGGCATCGAAAAGCTCCTAAGCTGCGATGTGACCGTTGCGGGCTGCGTGCTGAACGGCGTACAGGCGGGGCTTTCCGGCTACGGTTACGGCAAGTACGGTTATGGCTACGGATACGGAAAATACGGTCGCTACGGGCATTACGGCTACGGCCATTACAGCGCGCACCGCACACGGGAGGAGACGGTATGAGCTATATCGACCTGCACGCGCATGTGCTGCCCGGCGTGGATGACGGCGCGGAAACGCTTGAAGCGTCTCTTATGATGCTGCGTATGGCATCAGAGCATGGCACGAAAGCTTTAGCCGTCACGCCGCACGGGGCGTGGGTGACGAAGACGCGGTATTTGGGAAAATTTGAGCGTCTAAAAGCGGCGGCTGCGCGGGAAAGTCTGCCCGTAAAGCTCTTTTTCGGCATGGAAATGATGGCGGACGGCACGCTGTTTGACCGCCTGCAAAGCGGCGATGTGCAGCCGCTCGGCGAAAGTCGGTTCCTTTTGGTGGAGTTTGACCCGCTCGACTCGTCGGAATGGTGCGCGGCGGCGACTGAGCATATACGAAAATACGGGTATGTGCCGCTCATCGCACACCCGGAGCGGTACGTCATTTTGCAAAACGAACCTTGGCGCGCGGAGCTGTGGACAGAGCGGGGGGCCGTGCTGCAGGTGACGCGCAGCGGTATTTTCGGCGCTTTCGGGCGCAGGGCGGCAGAGACCGCGCGGGTGCTGCTGGAGCGCGATCTGGCTTTTTGCGTGGCGAGCGACGGGCACGGGACCGTGTACCGCAGACCGATTTTGGAGGACGTGAACGCGTGGCTTGCGGAGCACTTCGGTGCTGCGTATGCCGAGCGGATGCTGCATGAAAACCCACGCAGAATTCTGAGCGGCGAAGCCGGAAAGGAGAGAATCGCATGAGGGTATTTCAAATGGTAATGGCAGTGCTGTTCTGCGCCGCACTGACGTTTTACCTGTGGGTTGCCGTGCCGCGCGTACAGGCGCAGGATACATCCATGCCCGTTTTGACGGACGAAACGGACGGCGAACTTGCGCTCAGCGTTACCGCGCCGGAAAGCGCGTATTGCGCGGGGCTGCATGCCGAAGACGCGCATGACGGAGACCTGACGGATGAGATCTGCATTGCGGGTATGTCCGCGTTGTTGGACGGCGACCGTCGGCGCATAAAATACGTGGTGTTCGATGCGGACTGCCACGCGGCGACGCTCACGCGCACGGTGCGGTATACGGATTACAACCCGCCGCGCTTTGCGCTGAATGTACCATCGACCTACCGCACGGGCGAGATGCCCGCACTTTTGGCGCAGATCACAGCGGAGGACGTAATGGACGGCGACGTTTCCGACCGTATTCGATTGTTCACCGAAGATATTACTTTTGTGGAAAACGACATGTACACGCTGCCGGTATCCGTGACGAATTCCTACGGCGGACAGAGCGAGATGCAGCTTTATATGCAGCTGAGCGACAGCAGTCTTGAAATTCGCCTGAAGCAGGGAATCGTGTATGTGAAGGCAGGCGAAAAGTTTGAGCCGAAGGACTATTTGGAGGGCGTGTTTGACCATGCAGGCACGGTGGTAAAGGTGAAAAAGCAGACAGTGACGCAAATAGATACCGCAAAGCCCGGCTGTTACCCGGTGCAGTATGCGGCAGAGACGGAAACAGAGACCGTGCGCGCCTGCCTGACGGTGATCGTGGAGGAGGGGAAAACGTGAAGGACGAACGCTTTTTTTGGGGTGACCTGCACCCCGTGTGCGTGCTGCGCGGGCTGCTCTATAACCTGTGGGTGCTGATTTTGGCGGTGCTCACGGCATGGCTGTGCGTGGAGGGATATCATCTTTTTACGTATCACCCTGTGTATACCGCTTCGGCAACCGTGGCGGTAAATGTAAAGGGCGGCACGAGCGCGTATACCTCTTTAGATCTCACGGCCCGCATGGCGCAGGTGTTTGCGAGTGTGTTTCAAAGCGATACGTTCCGCGAGGCTGCGCAGTGCGACGTTGTGGCTTCCGTTTTGCCGGAGACGAACCTCATCAATGTGCAGGTGACGGCGGAGAACCCGCGCGAATCGTTTTTATCGCTGAAAAATGTGCTGGAAAACCACGCAGACCTGACGGACAAGCTGTTCTCAAACGCCGAGCTGCGCGTCATCCGCGACCCCCAGGTGCCGCTTGCCCCTTCAAACCCGGTGGACTTAAAGCCGTACCGCATGCGGGCCTGTGTGGGTGCGATGCTGGCTGCATCGCTGATTGTATCGGTTTTGTTTCTGCGGCGCGATACGGTGCAAACTCCGCAGGCCGCGCGGCATAAGCTGGATGGGCG
>NZ_JBKWAE010000015.1:0-55880 GCF_046974225.1 Hominenteromicrobium sp.
TCCGAGCGTGATAAAACCGTCGCAGGCAATGAGGGCGGCTCTGGCAGACCGTCAGTTGGGGTGGAACTCCCGTGGCGTCAGTTCGCTGCTGACCGTTTGGCGACTTCCCTGCGTGAAACGCATTTGCATCTTGGGGTGTCGAGGACAAATAGAGATGCTTCTATCATAAAGCCAAATACAAGGCGGTCTATTGAAACAGAGAATTGTTTATATTTTCCCGACCTTAAAAACTTCCTTGTGTTTGGCTGATTACATAGGCAGAGCTTACCTGCTTATATCCAGATAGGAGGTCAAACTAATGGATAAAATAATTAAGCGTGGTGACATATACTACGCAGACTTAAACCCTGTTGTCGGCTCGGAGCAAGGAGGAACACGACCTGTACTTGTTATCTCCAATGATATAGGAAACAAGCACAGTCCTACGGTCATTATTGCCGCCATAACAAGCCGTGTACGCAAAAAGAAGAAATTACCTACACACTTATATTTGGGGCAAATTGAGGGGCTTCCTGCAAATTCAATCATTCTCTTTGAGCAGTTACGCACGATTGATAAAAGCCGCTTGAAAGAACATCTCACACACCTTGATGAGCAGTATTTGAAATCGCTTGAATTTTCTCTCCTCATCAGTATCGGAGTTGAAAAAAGGAGGAGCTTATGAACTTTGGAGATATATATGCGTTAGTCTTAAAAGAATACCCAGACATTTTAACCGTTGATGAAATGAGCAAGGCTCTTGGTGTCAGCACAAAAACAGGTTATCAATTACTTCGTGAAAACAAAATAGAACACTTGAAGGTGGGCAGAGCGTACAAAGTACCGAAAGCCCATCTTCTTTCTTATCTAAGGTTAGGTCTGCGAAATGCGGAAAATTAAAGAATTTGCACATTCGACTTCTTTGACTTAAATTGCTACAATGTATATGGTCAACAGCAGAAGTCGGTGCTACGCAAAGGAGGTTATATTTATGGTAGCAGGACATCTGCAAGAGAAAAAAGGCTATTTTTATATGGTTTTGAGCTATCCCGATGCTGCGGGAAAAAGAAAAACGAAATGGTTTCCGACAGGATTGCCTGTCAAGGGCAATAAAAAGAAAGCGGAAAAGATGTTGATGGAAACAAGGCAGACTTTTGTGCCTGAGTGCACACCCATACAGGACGATATGCTGTTTTCGGATTTTCTGCTTCAATGGTTGGAAATCGCAAAGCCGACTATCGCACTTACCACATACGCATCATACTCAGGTATGGCAAAGAGCGTTATCATTCCGTATTTCAAGGAAAGAGAAATCACACTTTCCGAACTGAAGGCAACAGACATTCAGGCTTTCTATATGAAGCAGTTGAAACGAGTAAAAGCTAATTCGGTTATTCACTATCACGCTGTTATTCACAGGGCTTTGAAATATGCTGTAAAGATTGACCTTATTTCTGTCAATCCTGCGGATAAAGTGGAACGCCCTAAAGCTGATAAGTTCATCGGCAGCTTCTATGACAGCAACGAAGTACAGGCACTATTTGAAGCCGCCAAAGGAACGCTGATTGAAATACCGATTTTTCTCGGTGCGTTTTATGGACTAAGGCGAAGTGAAGCTCTCGGCTTAAAGTGGGACGCTATTGATTTTCAAAACAATACGATTACCATTAGACATACCGTTACTTCCTGCAATCTTGACGGCAAGCATATCCAGATAGCACAGGATACAACCAAAACCAAGTCGAGTATGAGAACGCTGCCCCTTGTTCCTGCGTTCAAAGAAAAGCTGCTAAAGCTCAAGGAACAGCAGGAAGAATACAAGCGAGTATGCGGACGATGTTACAACAAAAAGTATTTGGAGTATATCTGTGTAGATGAGATGGGGACATTGATTTCTCCGCACTATCTCACATCATCATTTCCAAAGCTGCTTGAAAAGAACAATTTGCGCCACATTCGTTTCCACGACCTGCGCCATAGTTGTGCTTCGCTGCTTCTTGCGAACGGTGTTCCTATGAAGCAGATACAGGAATGGCTCGGACACAGCGATTTTTCAACTACGGCAAATGTATATGCCCATTTGGATTACAATTCCAAGCTGTCATCGGCTGACGCAATGGTAAACGGTCTGAGTGGCGCATTAGAGGCTATTTCATAGCTTCTGCGGCGTATCGCTTCACTAAGGATACGCCAACTACATATCCTAAGTTCAAATCACGGAGAGAACTTACGGAAAAATCTTTCCAGAGTGGAGAAAAAGAAAAAGCCTGCAAACGGTAAAAACCGCTTGCAGACTGAACATTCTGGCGGAGAGAGTGGGATTCGAACCCACGGTTCCGTTAGGAACACGACTTTTCGAGAGTCGCACCTTCGACCACTCGGACATCTCTCCGTGTATTTATCTTCACATCAGCCCTCAAAAACATCTCGGAAAAAGGAGAGAACTGATGGAGAGAACTAAGGGATATTTACTTTTCAATGATAGCCGAAAAACCCCGTAAAATCAAGGTTTTTCAGAGGTGAGCTTCCAAAAAGGGCATTCGTTTTCGAGTGCTGCACCTTCGACCACTCGGACAACTCTCCGTATCTATTTTCGTCCGGTTTTCTTTCCAGAAATTTGCTCAAAAATTCGTTGGAGAGAAAACAGGAGAGACGGCAAAAAATATTCGATTTTGAGATTTTCTGTGTTGAGGAATATCAAGGAGAATCAGGGGGACGAAATTCCCAGCTTCTGCCGAAATTTCGAGTCAGTCCCGCTATGACCGCTTCGATACGTTTCCATATTCGGCTAAAGCATGGAAAAACACGCTTTGCGCATACTATTTTATCGGTTTTGAGAGAAAAAGTCAAGCGTTTTTTGGCAAAAAGGTTGACATATACGGGGCAATGCGGTTACAATAACTGTGTATTATGATGTTTAGACCTTTTGTTTTCGCACGGCTAAAGCTGTGCGGATATGACTCGGAAAGTGAGGATGCCGCTTTTGCGGCGAATGCTTATGGATATGAAAAAATGGATGCGCTGCGCTGCGGCGGTCGTTTTGAGCGTTTTGGTGGCGTTCAGCGCGACGGCGTGCTCGCAGCCGGCGAATATTGAATCAGGTGCCGTTTCGCAGGAATACCCGGTGACCGTGAACGAAGTGACGTTAAACGCAAAACCCCAGAAGGTGGCGGTACTCTCCGGCAGTTTAGCGGATGTGGTGCTGGCGATGGGGTACGAGACGAGCTTATCGCTTGCAAGCGACGACTGCACACAGCCCGATTTACAAGTTCTGCCGAAGGTTTCCGCAACGGATGCGCAGAGTGTGATCTCTGCAGGTGTGGATCTCGTTTTGGCGGAGACGATGGACGACAGCGAAAAGCAGACGCTTGAAAACGCGGGCATTACGGTGCTCCTTTTGACGCGTGCGAAAAACCGCGAGGATTTTGAACGCCTGTACGCGCAGGTGGGCACGGCTTTGAACGGCGGCTCTACGGGCTATAATGTGGGCGTGAAGGCAGCGCAGAAGATCTTCTCCTCGCTCGACGACCTTTCGCGCTTGGCACCGGAGAGCAACACCGTGGTGACGGCGTGCTATATTTCGGATGTAAACGGATCTGCGGTGACGGGCGATGAGCTTGGCAGCGTGATGATGTCGTATATCGGTCTGACGAACATTTTTAAGGGCCTTACGGGCGGCACGTTTACGTTTGACGATTTGCGATTGAGCGACCCGACGATGATTTTCTGCTCAGAAGATGTGCGCGGGCAGATCATGCAGGACGCGCAGTATGCGAATCTTTCGGCGGTAAAAAACGGCCGTGTTTACGCCGTCGACCCAAATTATATGAATTGGCAGGGCAAGACGGTGTGTAACGCGTGCATCGACATGATGGGCCTTGCATACCCCGAATTGACGGAGGAAAACTCCGCTGCGCTGGAGCTGGATTCCGAGCTTTCGGAAACGGAAGCGACGGCGAGCCCCTCACCCGCGCCGGAATACACGGCGATCAAATCCGGCACGGAGGGCGACGATGTGTTCGCGATGCAGCAGCGCTTAGCGGAGCTTGGCTATCTGACGGTGGAATACACCGGCATGTATGGCGAAGTGACGATGGAGGCCGTAAAGGCGTTCCAGAAAGCGAACGGGCTTACGGCGACCGGCGAAGCAGATGCCGAGACGCTGACGGTGCTCTATTCCGCGGAGGCAAAAGCCGCAGACGGTGCGGAAGCCACGGCGACGCCGGAGCCGGAATCGAAAACGAGCACGGCGGAGGGCACCGTGACAACACACGAAGATGCGTAAAATTTGAGAGCTTGAAAGGGCGGCTTTGCCGCCCTTTTTTGTATTGACTTTTTCTCCGCTTTTTGTTATAATCAGAAGCAAGATGCGCTTTTGCGCGCTATTGTATTGAGTTTGGGGCGCAAGCTCCGGGGGAGGAAACATGTTTTTCACAAGAGACAAGAGCTTTTACAAAACGCTCGTCACGCTCGCGATACCGATTGCGCTGCAGAACGCCGTAACCTTTGCGGTCGGCCTTGCAGATAACGTGATGATCGGCACGCTCGGCGACAGTGCGATTTCCGGTGTGTATGTGGGCAGCCAGCTGCAGACGCTGCTGCAAATGTTCATCGGCGGCATTGAGGGTGCTATCCTTATTTTGGCTGCGCAGTATTGGGGTAAACGCGATACAAAAAGCATCCGCCGCATTGCGGCTATCGGTGTGCGGTTTGCTTTGCTCATCGGTTTGGTCATTACGGTGACGGCGTTTTTATTGCCGTCGCAGATCGTATCCCTGTTCACGAGTGATGCTTCGGTCATTGAATCGGGCACGGTTTACGTGCGCGTGGTGAGCCTTTCGTACATTTTCTTCTGCATTTCGCAGGTGATGGTGGCGACGATGCGCGCGGTGGAGACGGCGAAGATCGGTCTTTACGTGTCATTTGTGACGCTCATTGTGAACGTCATCTGCAACTATATTTTGATTTTCGGTAAGCTTGGCTTCCCGGCGCTCGGTGTGACCGGTGCGGCGGTGGCTACGCTGTTTTCGCGCATCATTGAAGCGGCTGTGATGGTCGTTTACGTGCGCTGCGTCGATAAAAAACTGAAGCTTCGCTTTGCCGACCTCTTAAAGCGCGGCGGCGAATTGACGCGCGATTTCCTGCGCTACGGTCTGCCTATCATGGGAGGGCAGGTCGTATGGTCGGTGAACATGCTGGGGCAGACGATGATTCTCGGCCGTTATGACGCGGGCGTCATTGCGGCGGTGAGCATCGCGAATATGTTGCACAACATGATGTACATTGCAATGAACGGCCTTTCGAGCGCGGTGGGCATTATCACCGGCAAGACGGTCGGCTCCGGACGTATGGAAAAAATTCGCGAGTATGCCCGCACGACGCAGGTCATTTTCCTCGGCCTCGGCATTCTTTCCGGCATTGCGGTGCACTTCCTGCGCGACCCGTTCATCGGGCTGTACGGCGCGAGCGACGCGGCCGTGGCGTATGCGCGTGAGTTCATCAATGTCATTTCCGTTACGATTATCGGCACGTGCTATCAGGCGGCGTGCCTGTTCGGCCTTGTTAAATCCGGCGGCGACATTTCGTTTGTCTTCCGCAACGACACGATCTTCGTGTTCCTTGTGGTGCTGCCGTCTGCCATTATCGCGTCTTACCTCGGTGCGCCGCCTTGGGTGGTTTTTGCGTGCCTCAAATGCGACCAGATCTTAAAATGCTTCGTTGCCGTGGTGAAGATCAACCGGTATAACTGGATGAAGAACCTGACGCGCGAGACGAACGAAGTGTAAAACTACGACTTGAAGGGAATTTTCATGAAGCAATTTCGCGGAGCCTTGCTCCTGACGATCACCGCCCTTATTTGGGGTACGGCGTTTGTAGCGCAGAGTCTCGGCATGGACCATTTGGGTCCGTTTGCGTTTAACGGCGTACGCAATTTCATTGCCGCGCTGGCGCTTTTGCCCGTGCTGCTGTTTATGCAGCGCAAAGCGCCGAAAAAAACGCAGACGGACGAAGAGAGAAAGCAGAGCCGCAAGACCCTGTGGGTGGGCGGCGTGCTGTGCGGCTCGGCACTTGCCGTGGCCTCTAATTTGCAGCAGTTCGGCATCAGCTTTACGACAGTGGGCAAGGCCGGGTTTCTGACGGCGCTTTACATCGTGATTGTGCCGATACTCGGTTTGTTCCTCAAAAAACGCGTGCCCGCAACGGTTTGGGTGAGTGTTGTTATTGCAGCGGCGGGCACGTATTTGTTGAGCGTGCAGGAGGGCTTCACCATCGCGCCGGGCGACCTGCTTGTCATTTTGTGTGCGCTGGGCTTTTCCGTACATATCCTCATCATCGACCATTTCTCACCGATGGTGAACGGCGTGGCGCTTTCGTGCGTGCAGTTTCTTGTCTGCGGCATTCTTTGCACGGCAGCGGCGCTGTTTACGGAGACATTCACGCTTGCGGATATTTTAAAAAGTGCAGGGCCGCTGCTTTTCACGGGCCTGATGTCGAGCGGCGTGGGGTACACGCTGCAAATCTTGGGGCAGAAGGATACCCCGCCTGCGGTGGCGTCCCTTATCATGAGCCTTGAATCTGTGTTTGCGGCGCTTTCCGGCTGGCTGGTCCTCGGCCAAAGCATGAACGGACGCGAGCTTTTGGGCTGCGTTTTGGTGTTTGCGGCGGTCATTTTGGCGCAGATTCCGCTTGAGGCGCTGAAAAAGGAAAAAGCGGTGAATAAGACGGCATAAAGTAAATTGGGGCATTTCCGGGAACCGTTTCGCGGTTTTCTGCGGGAATGCCTTTACTTTTGTAAATTTTATGGTATAGTTGTAGGTAGAACCTCTTTGGGTAAAAACGCGCACGGCATAAGGCCGGCGCTTTATTGTATTGAAAGGATGAATATTCAAATGCGCATTATCAAAACGAAAACCTATGAAGAAATGAGCGCCATTGCAGCCGGCATCATCGGCGGCCAGGTGCTTTTGAAGCCGAACTGCGTGCTGGGCCTTGCAACAGGCTCTTCGCCGATTGGCGCCTACAAAGATCTTGTAAAGAGCTATGAGGACGGCATACTGGACTTTTCCGAAGTGCGCACCGTAAACCTCGACGAATACTGCGGTCTGGACGATACGAACCCGAACAGCTACCGCTATTTCATGAACGACCACCTCTTTGACCACGTGAATATCGACAAGGCGAACACACATGTGCCGAACGGCCACGCAGGTGACCTTGAAGAGGAGGCTGTGCGCTATGAGAGCTTTATTCAGTCTCTCGGCGGCATCGATCTGCAGTTGCTCGGCATCGGCCACAATGGGCATATCGGCTTTAACGAGCCGACGGACAACTTCCCGGCGACAGTGCACACCGTACAGCTGACGGAGAGCACCATCAACGCGAACTCCCGTTTGTTCGAGCGCCGCGAGGATGTGCCGACGCAGGCCATCACCATGGGCATCGGCACCATTATGAAGGCGAAGAAGATTCTTCTCATCGCAGGCCCGGATAAGGCGGAGATCGTCGAAAAGGCTTGCTTCGGCAAGGTTACGCCGAAGGTGCCGGCTTCCGTTTTGCAGCTGCACCCGGACGTTACGGTTATCCTTAGCGCGGAAAAGTAATTCCGTTTCGGTAAAATTGAAATTTGGTAGTTGACTTTAAGGTTAACTTATGCTATGATGTAGACAGCAAAGCCGCAGGAAGCGGTAACGGTCAAAAGACCGCGCGGCGAAACGCCGTTTGAAAGTATTTTAAAGCCACTTAAAAAAATAGACCACGAAGGTCTTTTCGCTCGGTATGGGCGGAATGCTTCGTGGTCTTTTTGTATCTGGGAGGGTATTTCAATGAACCGTACAAACAGCAAATTTTCCGTTAAAAATCTTGTGCTCGGTGCACTTTTTCTGGCGCTTGCGTTAGTACTGCCGTTCTTCACCGGGCATATCCCGCAGATCGGCGCAATGCTGTGTCCGATGCACCTGCCGATTTTGCTTGCAGGCTTCGTATGCGGCGGCCCGGTGGGCGCGGTTGTGGGCTTTATCGCCCCGCTGCTGCGCATGGTGATGTTCGGCATGCCGCCGTTCTACGTCGCCATCGCTATGGCGTTTGAGCTGCTGACATACGGCCTTGTAAGCGGCATCATGTACCGCAAGGTGTTCAAAAAGCAGACTGTCGGCACGCTGTACGGCAGCCTTTTGATCGCTATGGTCGCGGGCAGAATCGTCTGGGGTATCGTGAAGGTGATCCTCAGCGGCATTGCGGCAGATGCGGGCGCGTTCACATTTGCGGCATTCATTTCCGGCGCACTCTTAAACGCAATCCCGGGCATCGTGGTGCAGCTTATTCTGGTCCCGGCTGTCGTCGTCGCCTTGCAGAAAGCAAAGCTGATAGAAGCACCGAGCGCGGAAAAAGCATAAGCACTATAGGTTCCCTGAAAGGGCGGCATTGCCGCCTTTTTTTCATGCACAAAGCTTGCACTCACCTCGCCATCGTGCTATGATAATCCCAAAGAGACGAAAAGCAGGATGGGGGAAAGACTATGTTTACGGATGCGTTCGGCAAAATTTGGTATAAGGGCAATCTGCACACCCATACAACGAACTCGGACGGCGCGTATGCGCCGGAAGAAACGATTGCATTATACAAATCAAAAGGCTATGATTTCCTTGCGCTGACCGACCACTGGTTCCACGGTGAGGGGCGGCAAGAGGAAAATTTTCTCCTCTTAAACGGCACGGAGTTCGACGTGGGCAGTACCGTGCAGGAGGGCATTTACCACATCGTTGGTATCGGCATGGAGAAAGCGCCTGCGCTTACAAAACGCGCGCCGGGGCTTTCCGCGCAGAAGATCATCGATGAAATCCATAACGTGAACGGCATTGCAATCTTGGCGCACCCCGCATGGTCGCTGGATCGCGCTTCGGAGGTCGTGAAGCTGTACGGCATTGACGGGTGCGAGATTTACAACACCACTTCGGGCCTGCCGTGGAACTGCCGTCCGTATTCCGGTGTGTTTTTCGACGAAATGGCGCTTTTGGGGCACTATTTGCCGTGCATGGCGGCGGACGATGCGCATCACTACACGGGCGACGAGACGCGTTCGTACATCATGGTGCAGGCGGATGAATTGACGCGCGAGGGTGTTTTGGCGGCTATCCGTGCAAACCGCTTCTACGCAACGCAGGGGCCGAATTTCCGCGTTGAAATTGAAAATGGCACGGTCACGGTGCATACCTCGCCGGTGCAGGAGGTCGTGTTCTTCACCGATACCGTTTGGGCGGGCGACCGCGCGACGGTAGGCGAAAATGTGACCGAAGCGACGTATAAAGTGCAGCCTACGGACACGTTCGTGCGCGTGGAGCTGAAAGACAAAGACGGCAACTGCGGCTGGTCGGGTATTTATCCCGTCAACAAAAAGTAAAAGGAAAAGGTCTGCTCACCAAAGCGGAGCAGACCTTTTTGCGTATGAATTTAAAGCGTGATTTGCATGCCGTCGTTCACAAATTTGACGGGCAGCGGAGCGAGCGTTTCCGCAAGCTGCATGACGTTCGGGATATTCCACGGCGCGTAGTGGTTGACGAGCACCTGCTTTGTGGGACAGGCGGCCAAAACGGGCGCGTAATCGGTCGCCGGGAAGTGTGCGGCTTCGCAGATGATAAATTCGGTCGGCTTTTCCTTGGCGATTTTTGGAAAATCGACGTTGGGATGCTTTAAGTCGCCCGTGAACAGCACGGCTTTGCCCTCGGCTTCCACGAAAAAAGCATGGGAATCCGGGCAATGCTGCGTGGGAATGGCGGTGACTTTTAAATATCCGTCGTCGAAGATTGTGCCGTCCGTGATCTTTTTAAAGCGCAGGTCGCGCATTTCGCAGTGATTCGCTTTGAGCCATGCACGGATGGCCTCAACGCCCTCCAAGTTCGGCAGGCAGATTTCGGGGTCGGCGGTTTTAAAATACCAGCTGATAAGGTCGACGAATGAGATGAGCCCGTTTGTATGGTCGCCGTGCATATGCGTGATGAAGATGCCCTTGACGTCCTCCACCTCGATGCCGCGTGTGCGCAGGGCATCGATGGCGTTGACGCCCATATCGATGAAATAATATCGGCCGTTCGTTTCGATCAAGGTGCAGGAGCAGCGGCGATTCGCCTCCGGCACGCCGTGGCTTGCGCCGAGAAAAGTGATCTGCATAGAGTTTAAATTCCTTTCTTTTCAATACTTTTAGTGCTTTCTGAGATTTTCAAGAATTTGCACTGCAAATTCTTTGGAAGACCCCCTAATTTGGTCTCCCACACTTTAACAGTCCGCTGGACTGTTAAAGCTCCCATCCTGATTTTTAGGTAGGCAAAAGAGTTTCGAACTCTGCGGAGTTCGACCAAAGGCGTTGCCTTTGGATTTCACGACCGAACCATGGGTTCGGTTTGACCTTCATTTGAAAAATGGTCGATCAAAAACTTTTGCGTCGCTTCGCTGTGTTCAGTTTAACACGTTTATGTATCGACTGCAATGCGCCGAATTCACAGATTTTCGCTTTCGTTTTTGTCTATCACAGCTTTAGGGTTTCCAGCAGACGGTTCGTTTCTCGCTCTACATGGTCGTAGTCGACGAACGGGCGGTAGATGGTTTCAATCGCGTCATGTGTGCGCTTGCAGAGCCTGAGCTCCTCCACGGCCTGCGCAGTCAAGGTCTCGGCCTCCTGCATGGCGAACGGGATGAAGTCCGAAAGCGGGCTCAAAAGGAACTCGTTTAATGTGCTGCGGGTATCGTCCGCGGCACACAGCATGGTGTCGCCGATGCGCACGCACTGCGGTGCTTCCGGCGTGAGCGGATGCAGGAAAATTTCAGTCTGCGTATTCTGCACGAGCTTCATGGCTTCGTTTAAGAACACCGCGCCCAAAACGCCGGGCAGGTACACGGTGTTTTCGGCATCCTGTGCTTCCCGGAAATCCGCAACGCCGGCGGGCGTGGGGCTCGTTAAAAATAGTGTGCGCGGTGTGCCCTCCTTCGGCAGTGTGAAACCCTCTTTTAAAAATGTGCGGATCATGGTAAGGTCGGCAGACCTTGCGGCTTCACTTACGGCGGCACGGCGCAGGCTGCCTGCGGCGGAAAGGCACGCGAACGCGTTTTTGTAGTGCGCGCGGTTTTCTTCTGCAAGGACAAAAAGCTCTTCGCGGCGGCGTTTGAAGACCTCTTTGTGCAAAAACCGTCCGAGATCCAGCGTTTCGCCGTCGATCCCCGGCATGGCGGGGTCTATGGTGTGCGGCGCGGTGCCGTCCAGTAAGACGAGCCGCCGCTGCGGGATACGCACGGCGTCAAAGCTTTCGGGGTCGCTTGCGCAGCGAAATTCTTCGACGGTAAACCCGTTTGCCCGTGCGATGGCGGCGCATTTTTTCATCAATGTGCTTTTTCCTACCCCGGGGCCGCCCTTTAAAACGTAGGTGTAGTGCGGCTCGCTCCACGGCGGCACGATGCCCTCAAAATGCCCGATGAATCCGCGCCCGGTGTTGGCGCCCGGAAAATACCTTCTTTTGCCGTTTGACATAGGAAACCCTCCTCATTTCTCATCGGTGAGTTATATGCGAAAAGCCGTTAAAATAGTCGCCGCGGACAAAACAAAAAGTGGAAAACCCGTGCGGAAAATGGCTTTCCCACACAAGAAAAACCGCGCTATGTCACGAATTTTTTACAATCTCGCCGCGGTGCTGCGTATTGAATTGCGCGCGCGCCTGTGGTATCATTAAAAGTATATTTGGGTAATTTTGCGGATATGTAAGAGCTGCCGAAACAGGCGGCATTTATGCGGTACCGGTATACGATGCGGAAAGGGTACCGCAGAAAGGATGAATCAACATGATGAGAATCGGTTTGGACGTTGGTTCCACGACCTTAAAGTGCGTTGTTCTGAACGAGCAGAACGAGGTGCTTTTCAAAAAATATGAGCGTCATCTTTCGCGCATCGTGGAGAAATCCGTTGAGATGCTGCGTGAAGTGGCAGAGCAGTTTCCGAAAGAAAAGGTGCTTTTGAGCATTTCCGGCTCGGCCGGTATGGGCCTTGCAGAGCGCAGTGACATTCAGTTCGTGCAGGAGGTATACGCGACGCGCATTGCGGTGAACCGCCTTGTGCCGGGTACGGATGCGGTCATCGAGCTTGGCGGCGAGGACGCGAAGATTTTGTTCCTTACGGACGGCAATAACGCCTCCGGCCTTGAGGTGCGTATGAACGGCTCCTGCGCGGGCGGCACCGGCGCGTTCATCGACCAGATGGCGACGCTTTTGAACATCACCCCGGATGCGCTCAACACACTTTCGAAAGAGCATGAGAAGATCTATACCATTGCTTCCCGCTGCGGCGTGTTCGCAAAGAGCGATATTCAGCCGCTTTTAAATCAGGGCGCGCAGAAAAAAGACGTGGCGGCAAGCATTCTCTACGCCGTTGTGAACCAGACCGTTGCGGGTCTTGCGCAGGGCAGAGAAATCGCGGGCAAGGTCGTATACCTCGGCGGCCCGATGACGTTTTTAAGCGAGCTGCGCGTGGCGTTTGATAAGACGCTCGGCATTACGGGCATCTGCCCGGAAAATTCGCTGTATTTCGTCGCGTTGGGTGCGGCGTTTGCGGCGGACGGCAATGAGACGACGCTTGCGGAGATCATCAACCGCATTGCGCATTACACGGCAAAGGAAGAATACCGCGCCTGCCCGCCGCTTTTTAAGGACAAGGCGGATTACGAAGCATTCACAAAGCGCCACCTTAACGCCGGCGTTAAGGTGCGCGACACACTGGAGGACGGCGAGCCGGTTTATATCGGCATCGATGCGGGCTCCACGACCGTTAAAGCCGTTGTGACGGATAAGGACGGCAATATTGTTTGTTCGCGCTATATGTCGAACAGCGGCAACCCTGTCCCGCTGATGCGCGAATTCCTGCTTGAAGTTTACACGCGTTTCCCGCAGGCGAAGATCTGCGCCTGCGCGGCGACCGGCTACGGCGAAGACATCATCAAAAACGCGTTTTCCGTCGATTACGGCATCGTAGAGACGATGGCGCACTTCTACGCGGCGCGCGCGTTCAACCCGAAGGTCGATTTCATCATCGACATCGGCGGTCAGGACATCAAGTGCTTCAAGGTCGAAAACGGCGTCATCGACGATATTTTCCTCAACGAGGCTTGTTCCTCCGGCTGCGGCTCGTTCCTCCAGACGTTTGCGGGTGCGCTGGGTTACTCCATTGAAGATTTTGCAAAACTCGGTCTGTTTGCGGATCGCCCGGTCGACCTCGGCTCCCGCTGTACGGTGTTCATGAACTCCTCCGTGAAGCAGGCGCAGAAGGACGGCGCAACGGTGGAGAACATCTCCGCGGGTCTTTCCATCAGCGTTGTCAAGAACGCGCTGTATAAAGTTATCCGTGCGGTCGATTCCAAAGCAATCGGCCGGGAGATCGTCGTGCAGGGCGGTACGTTCCTGAATGACGCCGTGCTGCGCGCGTTTGAGCAGGAGATCGGCCACGATGTCATCCGTCCGACCATTGCGGGCCTGATGGGCGCATACGGTGCTGCACTGTATGCGCACGAAAAAGCACAGGCTGCGGGTAAGGCGACGGAGCTTTCGACGCTTTTGAGCAAGGAAGCGCTCGAAGAATTCACCCACAGCGTAAAGGCCATCACCTGCCGCGGCTGCTCCAACAGCTGCAAGTTGACGGTGAACACCTTTTCCGGCGGACGCAAGTTCATCAGCGGCAACCGCTGTGAAAAGCCGGTGACGGGCGTGAAATCCACCGAAGCGCAGTACAACATGTTTGAAGAAAAGCGCAAGCTGCTCGCGCGCTATACATACAAAGACACGGGCAAGCCGGTCATCGGCATTCCGATGGGCCTCAACATGTACGAGCTTTTGCCGTTCTGGTATAAGTTCTTCACAACGCTCGGCTACGATGTGAAAACGTCACCGGCGTCGAACCGCCAGCTTTATTTAAAGGGTCAGCACACCATTCCGTCCGATACGGCGTGCTTCCCGGCAAAGCTGATGCACGGCCACGTGGAAGCGCTGCTTGACGAGGGCGTGGACGCGGTGTTCTACCCCTGCATGACGTATAACTTTGACGAAAACCTCGGTGACAACCACTATAATTGCCCGGTCGTCGCCTATTACCCGGAGGTCATCTCCTCCAATATCCAGAAATTAAAGGACACCGTCTTCATCGGCGATTACGTTGGCCTGCACCGCAGACACGACTTCCCCGGCAAGATGTACGAGATTTTACGCCGCCACTTCCCGAACGGTACGTTCACGAAAAAAGACGTGAAGAAAGCATCCGACGCGGCGTATGCGGAGTATGACCTCTACATGCGCGCCGTGCGTGCCATCGGCGACAAATTCCTCGCGCTCGCCGAAGAACAGCATAAGCCCGTTATCGTGCTGGCCGGTCGTCCGTATCATGTGGACCCGGAGATCAACCACGGTATTGACGGCCTCATCTGCGACTGCGGCGCGGTCGTTGTGACGGAAGACGCCGTTGCGTGCAAGGAGAAGAAATTCCCGACGAAGGTCCTCAACCAGTGGACGTATCACTCCCGTCTGTACGCGGCTGCAAAGTACGTTGTAGACCGTGCGGATAAGCGCGTGAACCTCATTCAGCTTGTCTCGTTCGGCTGCGGCGTGGACGCCATCACGACCGACGAGGTGCGCGGCATTCTGCACGACGGCGGCAAAATCTACACCCAGCTCAAGATCGACGAGATCACAAACCTCGGCGCGGTGCGTATTCGTCTCCGCAGCCTGTTTGCGGCGCTGGATTTACAGTAAGGGAGGCGCACGAATATGGCTTTTACCGATCGCGTTGAATTTACAAAGGAAATGAAAAAAGAGGGTTATACGATCCTTGCGCCGAACATGGCGCCCATCCATTTCCGTTTATTTGAAAACCTGTTCGCTTCTTACGGCTACAACGTGGAGATTCTCCAGACGCGCGGCCGTCAGATTGTGGACGAGGGTCTGAAATATGTCCACAACGATACCTGCTACCCGGCGCTGCTCACCATCGGCCAGATGATGGACGCGCTGCACAGCGGCAAATATGATCTGCATAAAACGGCGCTCATCATCACCCAGACAGGCGGCGGCTGCCGTGCTTCGAACTACATTCACCTTTTGAGAAAGGCGCTGGAAAAAGACGGCCTTTCGTATATTCCGGTCATTTCGCTCAACATGTCCGGACTCGAGAAAAACAGCGGCTTCAAGCTGACGCTGCCGATGATCCGTAAGGCGCTGGGCGTGCTTGCGTACGGCGACCTTTTGATGCTGCTGCACAACCAGACGAGACCGTATGAGAAAGAGGCGGGCGCGAGCCGGAAGCTTGTGGACGATTGGACGAAAAAGCTGACTGATATGTTCGCAAAGGAAAAGGGCTACTCCGCAAAGGAGATGGAGACGATCCTGCCGCAGATTGCGGAGGATTTTGCGAACGTGCCCGTGACCGGCGAAAAGAAAGTGCGCGTCGGCGTTGTCGGCGAAATTTACGTCAAGTATTCGCCCATCGGCAACAACGATCTGGAAGAGTTCCTGTTCAGCCAGAACTGCGAAACGATGGTGCCGGGTCTGCTTGGCTTCATGCTGTTTAAAGTCGATAACCGCATGGAAGATATTAAGCTTTTCGGCGGCAGCAAGGCGAAGTTTGGGGTTGTGAAGATCCTCTTTGACTACCTCGTCGGCATCGAAAGCCACGTTATCCGCGCCGTGGAGCATGCGAACACCGTTTCTAACCGCTTCACTGTGCCGTCCTCGTATGCGCACCTCAAAAAGCTCATTACAGGCGTCATCGGCTACGGCTGCAAGATGGGCGAGGGCTGGCTCTTAACCGCGGAAATGATGGAGCTTATTGAAAGCGGCTACCCGAATATCATCTGTGCACAGCCGTTCGGCTGCCTGCCGAACCACATCGTCGGCAAGGGCATGATCCGCAGCCTGAAAAACCTGTACCCGAAGTCGAATATTGTGCCGATTGATTACGATCCGGGCGCGACGAAGGTCAACCAGGAGAACCGTATCAAGCTGATGCTGGCGGTTGCAAAGGAAAACATGGAGCAGGCCGAAAAAGAGAACGCTCCGAAAGCGGAAGAATAAGATAAGCTGAAAAACGCCTGTCCTTTTTGCGAGGATAGGCGTTTTTTTGACAGACAACGTGAAACGGCGGTTAAAAGTCTTTGATTAAACTTTCTTCAGAAAGTTTATGGGGTCTCGGGGCAAAGCCCAGAGGCGCGCTCCGCAGAGCGCGAAATCTTTTTGCCTAACGAAAAACTAGGACTGTTCTGACGTAGGGGAACCCGGTTGCATGGGTTCCCTAAAGGGTTCGTACGCGAACCCTTAGAAAATAAGTTTATCATAAAACTATTTCCTCAAAACCGGCAGCTTCTCCAACAGCGGGAGTAAAACCTGCAGCAAAAGCCCGGTACAGATGCCGCAGACGACCGAATACAGCGCGAGTGCGGGAATATACCCCAGCGCGCCGAAGCCAGTCATCCATAACGCGACGAGCAGCTGTGCGAGGTTGTGCCCGAACGCACCGCAGACACCGATGAAGACCGGCGTGAATTTTGTTTTTTTCCACAGTATGCCCATGATGAGCGTGCTCAAAAGCCCGCCGCACAGGCTCATCAGCCCGGCGGAAACACCACGCGCCAAAAACGCAAACAGACCCTTGATCGCCGCAATGAACAGCGCCGCGGGCAGGCCGATAGCGCCGGCGGCGAACATGGTGACAAGGTTTGAAAGCCCGGCTTTTGCGCCCGGCGGCATGCCCGGCAGCGGGGGCAGGAGATTTTCGAGGATTCCCAGCACCAGTGCCAGTGCGCCCAATAGTCCGATGAGCGCGATGCGCTCCGTTTTTTTCTTCATGGATGTCCTTTCGATTTTGAGGTGTTTTTTTCTAAAGGCTCGCGTTGGCTCGCCCTTTCAAGGGACCCCCTAATTGGGTCCCTTGCGGCTAAACTGTCCACTGGACAGTTTAGCCTATCCTCCTGATTTTGAGGTAGGTAAAAAGATTTCGCTTTCTGCGGAAAGCGCTTTAGGGCGCTGCCCTAAAAACCCGCAAGTTTTCTGAAGAAAACTTGACTAAAGACTTTATTCGTCCCGTTCCACGCTACAACAGCGTGAGCTGTTCAACTTCTACGGGGATCAAGTGGATAACCTCAAGTCCCTCTTTTTTCGCTCTTCTTACGGTATAAGCGGTGCCGCCGCGTTTGGCGGCAGGGTCGCGCAGATAGCAGACGCAGTAACCGCTGTGCGCTACCATGGCGTCGTCACGCCGCAGCATACAGTCCGGCGTATACCGTTCAAAAAGGAATTCCGCAGTATCGGCCTGCTTTAAAATTTCACGGTAGCGGCGCTTTTCCGCAAAATGCCAGCGGTCGCTTTGCCCTTTGCACGGCAAAATGAGGTGCAGCCGCACGGGCAGAGCTTCGCGAATTTTCAAGACGGCTTCCGCCGCCATGGTGTCAAATCCTCTTGCGCCGCCGGTGTAAAACTCCGTCACGCCTTTTTCTGCATATAATCTTTGAATTTCGGAGAGCAGCGCCGCGCGGAGCGGTTCCCGGTCTTCGGGCGGAATTTCTCGGTGTCCTGTAAAGCAGCAGGCATTTTTCCGCATGGCACAGCCTCCTTTTCGTTTAATACTCATAGTTTACAGCTTTTTCATACCGCTGTAAAGATGTACGGTGGACTTTAAAACCAATCTGTGCTAAAATTGTTCCGAAACTCAAACGGAAGGAATTTCGTCTTTATGAAAGCAAACGTAAAGCGCCCGGCGCGTTTTTCTTTTAAAACGATTACGGAAAAGAAAGCGAAACATCTGACGCTGATTTTTGTTGCAGTTTTGTTTTTGGTGATCGTTGTCTTGGCGCTGTTTCCGCTTTTGGACCGCGAAGAAGAACGGTACGAGGTGACGACCTACGCCATGGGCAGCTACGTGCAGCAAACCGTTTACGGCGAAAACCGCGAGGACGCGGCCGTGAAAGCGGCGGACGCGGTGGAAGCGCTGGAGCAGAAAATCTCCTGGCGTGTGGCGAACAGCGATATTCAGAAGCTGAATAACAACGCGGGCAAGGACTGGGTGACGCTGAGTGATGAAACGCTGAACGTTTTAACGCAGGCGCAGTCGGTTTCGGAAAAAAGCGGCGGCGCATTCGATGTGACCATTGCGCCGATCTCGCGCTTATGGGACTTTGATGACGAATTGAACGAAGTGCCGGACAGTGACCTCATCACATCCTTACTGTCGTATGTGAATTACTCCTTGCTGCGCATAGACGAAACGGAGCAGGCGGCGTCTTTGAAAAATCTCGGCATGGCGGTGGACCTCGGTTCGGTCGGCAAAGGTGCGGCGTGTGACGCGGCAGTCAGAGCCTACGAAGAAGCGGGCGCAAAAGCGGCTATCATCGCGGTCGGCGGCAGCGTGGGCGTATACGGCGAAAAAAGCTCCGGCAAGCCGTGGAGCGTGGCGGTGCGCGACCCGAACGGTGACGGCTCTCTCGGTTCGGTAACGCTGGCGGAGGGCTTTGTCTCCACCTCCGGCAGCTACGAAAAATACTTTGAGCAGGACGACGTTTTATACCACCATCTGCTCGATCCGAAAACGGGCTACCCGGCAGAAAGCGGCCTTGTTTCCGTGACGGTCGTCGCGAAAAGCGGCGTGCTTTCCGATGCGCTTTCCACAGCGTGCTTTGTGCTCGGCAGAGAAGACGGCATGAAGCTGCTGGAAGAATTCGATGCCGAAGGTATTTTCATCAATTCAGACAACAACATCACGGTGACGGACGGACTGAAAGACCGCTTTACACTTACAAGCCGCGATTACACGCTTGTTTCCTGAAAGAGGGGCTGCGATGGAAAAGCGAAAATTTTCATGGAAAGAAGCGCTCCTGCTCGTTTTGGTGCTCGCTGTGGCGGCAGGCGTGTATCTCTATGCCAAAACGCGCCCGAAGGGGGCAGAGGCCGTCATTGAGCAGGATGGCGAAGTGTACCGCCGCGTTGTGCTGGCCGATTTAAAGGAGCCATTAACGCTGGAAGTGAACGGCGCGGTGATTGAGCTTGACAAAGACGGCGCACATTTCGTTTCGAGCCCGTGCCCGGACAAAATTTGTGTGAACAAGGGGATTATCAAGCGTGCGGGAGAATCTGCCGTGTGCCTGCCGCAGCGCGTGAGTGTGCGCATAGAGGGCGGCGACAGCGAGATAGACTCCGTAACGGGATAAAAGAATATGACCATAGAAAAAGAGACGCACCAAAAGGTACGCCTCTTTTTCTGAAGGGATAAAAAATGAAAAATATAAAAGGTAAGGTAAACTCAAATTGAATGTGCAAAGGCTTACTTCTTTGCGGGCGGCTTGATCTTGCCGATGGCCGTAATGATGATCTCCGCAACCTCGTCAATATCGAATTCGGAAGAATCGATGGTGAGGTGATAATTCGAGAGATCGTCCCAGCGCTTATTCGAGTAGAAGTTGTAGTAATTTGCTCTTTGCTTATCGCGTTTTGTGATAAAATCGGAGACCTTCTTCTCATCGCACAGACCTTTGCTCAAAATGCGCTTGATGCGCGCTTCCTTGTTGGCGTGGATGAAGACGCGGAACACGTTGTCGTACTCGCGCAGGATGTAGTCGCCGCAGCGTCCGATGATGACGCACGGGCCTTTATCCGCAGCCGACTTGATGATGTCGCTTTGAAGAATGAACAGCTTATCGTTGATGGGCATATCGTTGATGCCGGTGATACGGCTTCCGAAGGTGTAGTTTCCCATCACCATGGAATACAAAAGGCTGTTGCCCGCTTTTTCGTCCGCCTTTTCAAAGACTTCCTCGCTCAGCCCGCTCTTTTTTGCCGCCATGGCGATCAGCTGCTTGTCGAGAAGGGGGACATTCAATTTTTCCGCCAGGCGCTCGCCGACCTCGTGGCCGCCGCTTCCGTACTGACGCGCAATGGTAATAATCGGTAACATAGACTCGCCTCCTCGGGTTTCTCAACATAAAGTGTACAAAACACCCGTTCCGCCCATCTCTATGCGATAAAACCGGAAAGGGGATTGTAAAAACACTCTAAAATGATGGAAAATACTTGAATGATTTGTATGTATTTTCTATAAAATATCTTACTCCACTTTTCCCGAAATGTCAACAGGCAATAGAAAAATTTCTTCGTGAAAGAAATAAATCGTGGAAATACTTGAAAACAGGGCCGGATATTTATATAATTTCCACATGGAATAAAAGCGGGAAGGCGCATACGGCATGGCAGTTTTCATTCGGCATTCACCGCTTTTTCACAAAAGTGCGTTATGATACAGGTAAACGGAGCGGAACAGTTAAAAGGAGGCCTTGTCATGTACAGAATTTTAGTCGTGGACGATGAAGCGAAAATTCGCCTGCTCATCCGCAAATACGCGGAGTTTGAGGGGCACGAGGTGACGGAAGCGGAAAACGGCATGGAGGCGGTGCGCCTGTTCCGCAGAACGCCCGATGCGTTCGATATTGTCATCATGGATGTGATGATGCCGGAGCTTGACGGTTTTTCGGCCGTGGCGGAGATTAAGAAGATTGCATCGCCGGCCGTCATCATGCTTTCCGCACGCGGCGAGGAGTATGATAAAATCCATGGCTTTGAACTCGGCGTGGACGATTATGTCGTGAAGCCGTTCTCTCCGAAAGAGCTGATGATGCGCGTTGCCGCTGTGATGAGCCGTGTGCAGCGCACCGCAATACCGAAGCACGAGTTGTTCCGGGCGGAGGGCCTGACAATCGATTTTACCGGACGGATCGTCACGGTGGACGGCGTGCGTGCCGATTTGTCCCCGAAGGAATATGACCTGCTGTTTTACATGGTCAACAACCGCAACATCGCCCTCACACGCGAAATGCTTATCACAAATGTTTGGGGGTATGATTTCTACGGTGACGACCGCACGCTGGATACGCACATCAAGCTGCTGCGCCGCAGCCTCGGCCCGTACAGTAAATTCATTGTGACGCTGCGCGGTGTGGGTTATCGCTTTGAAACGCACGGCGCATAAGGACGGCGGGACTATGGGCGAACAGACAGTAAAGAAGCATAAATTCAAAAAATGGCGCAAGCCGGGCATACGCATGCAGGTCATGCTGGGGTTCGTGCTGTTTACGGCGATTATTGTGACGCTGTTGTGGACATTTCAAATCACACTGCTCAACACATTTTATAAAGCCATCAAGGTCAATGAGGTGCGCAGCGTGGCGAACCGTGTGGTGGCGATGCTGGACGAAAGTGCTTCTGCGAACGATTATTTTGAAGTGACGCGTTCGACGAATATTTCTATCCTCATTTCCAACAGCGACGGCTCAAATGTGTCGTTTTCCCCGGCGGCGCGCGGCGGCGTGCTGGAGCGCTTTGATTACCTCGATTGCAAGCAGCTTTTCACCGAGGTGAAAGCGGCGGGCGGCAGCGTGATGGACGACAACATCACAGACCCGACGAGCACTATAGAACGGCAGGATCGCACGATCATTTACGCGCAGACCGTCACGCTTTCGAGCGGGAACGAGTATCTTGTGCTGCTGTCCTGCGACGTGATCCCGGTTGATTCCACGGTGGAAACGCTGAAAATACAATTGTGGTGTCTGACGGGCGTAATGATCCTGCTTTCGTTCGGGCTGGCACTGTTTATCTCTTCGCGTCTTTCAAAGCCCTTGGAACAGATGAACGAATCTGCAAAGCAGCTGGGCGAGGGAAAATATGACATCCGTTTCCCGGAACAGGGCGCAAGAGAGGTGGCGGAGCTTGCCGCGACACTGAACTATGCCGCGGCGGAGCTGAGCAAGGTTGAAGATCTGCGCCGCGAGCTGATCGCCAATGTTTCGCACGATCTGCGCACGCCGCTGACGATGATCTCCGGCTATGCCGAGGTGATGCGCGACATTCCGGGCGAAAACACGCCGGAAAACGTGCAGATCGTCATCGACGAAGCAAACCGCCTGACAGGCATCGTCAACGACCTTTTAGATCTCTCTAAATTACAGGCGGGCGCATTGACGCTGACGGTTTCCGAATTCAATTTGACGGAGGATATCCGCAATACGCTGCACCGCTACGACAAGTTGGCGGATTTCAGCTTCCCGTTCACGTATGACCGCACGGTGTATGTCTGCGCCGATCAGCTGAAAATTTCACAGGTGCTGTATAACCTTGTGAACAACGCCATCAACTATTCGGGCGGGAACAAGACCGTGTATATCGACCAGACCGTGACGGAAAGCACCGTGCGCGTATCTATTCGCGATACGGGCGAGGGTATACCGGCGGATAAATTGCAGTACATCTGGGATCGCTACTATAAGGTCGATAAGGAGCACAAACGCGCACAGGTCGGCACGGGATTGGGGCTTTCCATCGTGAAGAAAATTCTGGACCTGCACGGCGGGCGGTACGGCGTCGCGAGCGTGGAGGGTAAAGGCAGCACATTCTGGTTTGAACTGCCGGTGCTACGTACGGAGTCTTTGATTCTGCCGGAACCGCCGACGTTACCGGAACAAAAAGCTGACGTGGAACGGGGCGAATAAAGTTTTCGCCAGCCTTTTTCAAAAGGCTGCGGAAACCCGGTCAATGGGTTTCCCAAACGGCGTTACGAAACATTGTCAGAAAGATGTTCACAGTCGGCTGAATTAAACTGAAAACAGCAAGCGTAAACGAACTAAAAGCGTACCCGAAGGTGATTTGGGCGCGCTTTTTTCGCACAGAGAACGAAACACGGAATTCGTATTTGTGAAAGATGTATCAAACTCAAAAGAGGCCCGCGCGGCTTTTGTTTTACTTTCTGAAAAAGCCGTAAATTCCGATATTTTCATATAGAAAAATCGCGAAAATGCTTGATAAAAAGATATCGATATGATAGAATTTATTAGGCTGAGTATGTACCCCGTGAGTGGGGAAAGGGGAAAACTGTGTTTTACCCCCTTTGTTTTCATGTAACTCAGAAGATCCCGCCCGTGGAGGAACATTGTGCTTCCCATCGGGCACAGCACAGGAAGGGAAGTGATCCGGGACAATGAAAAGCAAAATCACCGTAATTGGTGCCGGTAGCGTAGGCGCAACCATTGCATATACGCTTTCCAACGAAGACATCGCAACGGAGATTGTCCTGATCGACATCAACAAGCAAAAGGCAGAGGGCGAAGTGATGGATATCATTCAGGGCACCTGCTTCCGCGACCCGATTTCCATTAAATCGGGAGATTACGAGGATGCAAAGGACTCCAACATCGTCATCATTACGTCCGGCGTGGCCAGAAAACCCGGTCAGTCGCGCCTTGAATTGACGCAGACGAATGTCGACATCATCAAAAGCATTGCACCGAACATCGCAAAGGCCGCACCGAACGCGCTGTACATCATCGTCAGCAATCCGGTGGACATCATCACCTACGTGTTCATGAAAATCTCCGGCATCCCGGAAAACCAGATCATCGGCTCCGGTACCGCGCTGGATACCGCGCGTTTGCGTTTCGGACTTGCCAGCCACTTTAACATTGCGCAGAAGAACATTCATGCCTATGTTTTCGGTGAGCACGGTGATTCTTCCTTTATCCCGTGGTCGTGCGCAGAGGTTTCCGGTGCGAAACTGGACGACTATGTGGAGCTGATGCATGCCCTGCCCGTGGACAAGGACGCCATGGCGGAGTATGTACATAAATCCGGCGGCGAGATCATCAAGAACAAGGGCGCCACGTTCTACGCGGTCACGGTTTCCGTGTGCAGACTGTGCAGCATGCTGCTTTCCGCATACAATTCCATCGTGACCGTTTCCACCATGATGCACGGCGAATACGGGTTAGAGGACGTGTGCATCAGCACACTCGCCATTGTGGGCCCGAACGGCGTGCAGGGCAAGCTGCCTGTGAGGCTGACGGAGGACGAAATGCAAAAACTCCACGCTTCCGCAGACAAGCTGAAAGAAACCATCGGTCAAATTTATTTTGAAGCATAACCCAAAATCAATTTATAGAAAGGATGACAGGAGTAGCTATGAAGTACAGCTATTATCCGGGATGTACCTTGAGAACGAAGGCAAAGGATCTTGACGCCTATGCCAGAGCTTCCGCAAAGGCGCTCGGATTTGAATTGGAAGAAATCGAAAACTGGCAGTGCTGCGGCGGTGTCTACCCGCTCGGGTCCGACGAGATCGCAACAAAACTTTCCTCCGTCCGCGCTTTGAACGAAGCGAAGGAAAAGGGCCAGGACCTCGTGACGCTTTGCTCCGCATGTCATCATGTCATCAAAAGAGTCAACGACGACATGAGAAACGTGGAGGACATCCGCACGAGAGCCAACAACTACATGCAGCTTGACGAGCCCTATGCCGGCGAGACGAATGTGCTGCATTACCTTGAAGTTCTGCGCGACCGCGTGGGCTTTGACGAACTGAAGAAAAAGGTCGTCAACCCGTTAAAGGGCAGAAAGATCGGCGCATATTACGGCTGCCTGCTGCTCAGACCGAGCACCGTGCTGGCCTTTGACGATCCGGAGAACCCGAAGATCATTGAAGACTTCATTCGTGCCATCGGCGCAGAGCCGGTCGTATATCCGTACCGCAACGAGTGCTGCGGCGGCTATATCTCCCTTAAAGAAAAAGAAATGAGCGGCCGTATGAGCTGCAATATCGTAGACAGCGCAGCCGGTGCAGGCGCGGAAATGCTCATCACGGCATGTCCACTCTGCATGTATAATCTCAACAAGAGCGGCAGCGGCAAGATCCCGGTGTATTACTTCACCGAGCTTCTCGCAGAGGCCCTTGGCGTGAAAGAGGAGGCGTTAAAGTGAGCATCAGCAAACAGGCGGAGCAGATCCGCGAGATCAGCGGCGTCAACCCCTACAAGTGCATGAAGTGCGGCAAATGTTCCGCATCCTGCCCGTCGTTCAACGAAATGGACATTAAGCCTCACCAGTTCGTTTCCTATGTGCTGAATGACGACATTGAGTCCCTTGTGAATTCCAAGTCCCTTTGGAAGTGCCTTTCCTGCTTTGCCTGCATTGAGCGCTGCCCGAGAGACGTTAAGCCCGGCAAGCTCATCGATGCGGCAAGACAGCTTGTCGTGCGCCAGCGCGGTGAAGCATATCTTACGCCGGACGAGATCCCGGAGCTTTTGGATCCGGATCTGCCCCAGCAGCTCCTTGTGAGCGCGTTCAGAAGATACAGGAGGTGATAGCGTGCAGAGAATTGGTGTATTTGTGTGCCATTGCGGCAGCAACATCGCAGCTACGGTAGATGTAAAGAAAGTCGTAGAAATGGTCAGTCATGAACCGGGTGTCGTGCACGCGGAAGATTATCAGTACATGTGCTCCGAGGTCGGCCAAGCGAAGATCATCGAAGCCATCCGCGAAAAACACCTGACCGGTCTTGTGGTTTGTTCCTGCTCCCCGCGTATGCACGAGACGACTTTCCGCAAAACGGCGGAAAGAGCCGGCCTCAACCCGTACATGGTCGAGATTGCAAACATCCGTGAGCACTGCTCCTGGATCCACAAGAACATGGAAGAAGCGACCGAAAAGGCCGTCATCCTTGCCAGAGCGGCTATCGCAAAGGTCAATCTTGACGCGCCGCTGTTCCCGGGCGAAAGCCGCGTAACAAAGCGCGCGCTCGTCATCGGCGGCGGTATCGCAGGCATTCAGACTGCGCTCGACATTGCAGACGCAGGCTATGAAGTCGATATCGTTGAGAAGACCCCCAGCATCGGCGGTCGTATGAGCCAGCTCGATAAGACGTTCCCGACGCTCGACTGCTCCGCATGTATTTTGACCCCGAAAATGGTGGAGGCTTCCGCAAACGAGAAGATTCATCTGTATACATACAGCGAAGTGGAGAAGGTCTCCGGCTTCGTGGGTGATTTCACCGTGGACATCCGCAAGAAGGCGCGCAGCGTCGATATGTCTAAGTGCACCGGCTGCGGCGTCTGCCAGGAGAAATGCCCTTCCAGAAAGACCCCGAGCGAATTCAACCGCGGCTTGAACACGAGAAGCGCTATTTATACCCCGTTCGCACAGGCAATCCCGAACGTCCCGGTCATCGACCGTGAAGCTTGCATCAAGTTCAAGACCGGCAAGTGCGGTCTGTGCCAGAAGGTTTGTCAGGCGGGCGCCATCGATTACGAGCAGAAGGATGAAATCGTTACCGAGAAGTACGGCGCTATCGTTGTCGCTACCGGCTTCGATACCATCAAGCTCGATAAGTACGACGAGTACGCATACAACCAGAGCAAGGATGTCATCACGTCCCTCGAGCTCGAGCGCATCATGAACGCGGCAGGTCCCACGAAGGGTCATCTGGAGCGCCTTTCCGACGGCAAGCACCCGAAGAATATGGTGTTCATCCAGTGTGTAGGCAGCCGTTGCTCCGATAAGCGCGGTAAGAGCTACTGCTCCAAGATTTGCTGCATGTACACGGCAAAGCACGCCATGCTGATCCGTGATAAATACCCGGACGTCAACGTAACGGTGTTCTACATCGACGTGCGTACCCCCGGTAAGAACTTCGATGAGTTCTACCGCCGCGCCGTGGAAGATTACGGCGTAAACTACATCAAGGGTCAGGTCGGCAAGGTCATGCCGCAGCCGAACGGCCAGCTGCTTGTGCAGGGCGTTGATCTGCTCGACAACAAGCAGATCCTGATGGAAGCGGATATGGTCGTCCTCGCAACGGCGATTGAGCCGAACGCGGACGTGCGCCGCATTGCGACCATGCTGACCGCCAGCATCGATACCAATAACTTCCTCACCGAGGCTCACGCAAAGCTGCGCCCGGTCGAGTCCCCGACGGCGGGCGTATTCCTCTCCGGCGTATGCCAGGGCCCGAAGGATATTCCGGAAACGGTCGCGCAGGCAGGCGCGGCGGCTGTTAAGGCCATCGGTCTGCTCGCGAAGGATAAGCTGATGACGAACCCGTGCACCGCTAAGAGCGACGAGCTGCTCTGCAACGGCTGCTCGCAGTGCGCAAACGTCTGCCCCTACGGCGCAATCAGCTATGAGACAAAGCTCATCAACGACCACGGCATCCGTGAAGATCGCCGCGTAGCCGTTGTCAACAGTGCGCTGTGCCAGGGCTGCGGTGCCTGCACCGTTACCTGCCCGTCCGGCGCAATGGATCTGCAGGGCTTTGCAAACAGACAGATTCTTGCGGAGGTGGATGCAATATGTCGATAACAGCAAACGAAGAGTTCAAGCCGAAGATCGTTGCGTTCTGCTGCAACTGGTGCAGCTACGCCGGCGCAGACCTTGCAGGCAGCAGCCGCTTGGTTTATCCGGCAGACGTTAAGATCATCCGCGTGCCGTGCTCCTGCCGTGTGAACCCCATGTTCATCCTGCATGCTTTTGAAAAGGGCGCAGACGGCGTTATCCTGTGCGGCTGCCACCCGGGCGACTGCCATTACAGCACCGGCAACTACTATGCCAGAAGAAGAATGGCGCTTCTGTTCTCTATGCTCGATTACATCGGCGTGGAGCACGGACGCACCCGTGTGGAATGGGTCTCCGCAGCAGAGGGCGTAAAGTTCTCCCAGACCATGAATGAGTTCGTGGCGAAGATTACTTCGCTCGGCAAGAACGTCAGACTGGAGGATTTGAGATGCAGGAAATGATCAACCGCGCAAAAGAGCTGCTCAGCGATGGCACCGTAAACCGTGTGCTCGGCTGGCGTCGTGGCGATATGTCCTATAACCCGGAGCCGTCTTACTTTGAGACGGCGGAGGATCTGGACGCAAACTTCGTCTACAACGGCTTCTGCGGCGCGAACCTCAGTAAATATATGATCGAGGGCTCGAAGCTTGAGGGCAAGACGCTTGTCTTCCTGAAGCCCTGCGATTCTTACAGCTTCAACCAGCTCATAGCAGAGCACCGCGTAGACCGTGATAAGGCTTACATTATCGGTGTCGGCTGCATGGGCAAGCTCAGCTTCGAGAAGATCAAGGAGCAGGGCGTTAAGGGCATCACGAACATCACGATCGATGATGCAAACGAGAACATCACCGTGGAGACGCTCTACGGCGAAAAGACGCTCGCCTATAAGGATTGCATGCTGGAGCGCTGCCATGTCTGCAAGGGCAAGGAGCACCAGATTTTCGACGAGACCATCGGCGAGAGCCGCGACACAAAGGACGCAGACCGCTTTGCAGAGGTCGAGAAGATCGAAGCCATGAGCCCGGAAGAAAAGTTCGCTTTCTTCCAGAATGAGCTCAGCCGCTGCATCCGCTGCAACGCCTGCCGCAATGTGTGTCCGGCGTGCAGCTGCCGCAAGTGCGTCTTCGACAGCACGAAGTTTGACAGCGCACAGAAGGCGAACGTGGACTCCTTTGAGGAGAGAATGTTCCACATCATCCGTGCATTCCACGTTGCCGGCCGCTGCACAGACTGCGGCGAGTGCAGCCGCGTATGTCCGCAGGGCATTCCGCTGCATCTCTTCAACCGCAAGTTCATCAAGGATATCGACGAATTTTACGGTGAGTTCCAGGCCGGTGTCGATCCGGAGGCAAAGAGCCCGCTGACGAGCTTTACCTTCAACGACGTAGAGCCGGGCGTTACCGGGGGAAGGAGATAAGCCATGTTCAAGATTGCAAAAAGTAAGCTGCCCGAGCTGCTGAAAGCGATCGCGGCACAGCAGGAGCTGTTCCTGCCGGTGAACAACAACGGTCAGGTCAACTTCGCCGCGTGGTTTGAAGGCTGCAATGCAGACATTGAAACACTTAAGACGGTGAAATCTCCGAAAGATATGTTTTTCCCGCAGAGCGAGACACTTTACACGGTCAAAAAAGAACAGCACAAGCTCTCTGTTGAGCCGCAGACGCTTGCAGATCAGAACTTCGTCGCGTTCGGCATGAAGGCCTGCGACATTCAGGGCATTAAGGTCCTCGATAAGGTCTTCCTCGCTGAGCCGGTCGATACGTTCTACCGCGCAAGACGCGAGCACGGCACCATCGTGGCGCTTGCCTGCCACGAGCCGGAGGAGTCCTGCTTCTGTAAGGTTTTCGGCGTTGACTGCGCTGAGCCGGACGCCGATGTCGTCATGTGGAACGCAAACGACACGCTCTACTGGAAAGCTGTAACGGACAAGGGCACTGCCCTCACCGAAGCGCTCTCCGGCGTGCTCGAAAATGCCGACGCAGCAGACGAAAAGGCCGTGGAGACCGAACAGGAGAACATCCGCGCAATCGTAGAGAAGCTGCCGTACACGAACCTCTCTCTCGAGGGTTGGAACGGCAACGTCACCGAAGAAAAATTCAACTCCCCCGTTTGGGAGAAGCTTTATAAGCCGTGCCTTGCGTGCGGCACCTGCACCTTTGTGTGCCCCACCTGCCAGTGCTATGATATCAAGGACTACGACACGGGCCACGGCATTCAGCGTTATCGCTGCTGGGACTCCTGCATGTACTCCGACTTTACGATGATGGCGCACGGCAACAACAGAACGAGCCAGATGCAGCGCTTCCGTCAGCGTTTCATGCATAAGCTCGTGTACTTCCCGGCGAATAACGACGGCATGTATTCCTGCGTAGGCTGCGGCCGCTGCGTGGAAAAGTGCCCGTCCTCGCTCAATATCGTGAAGGTCATCAAGGCGTTTGAAAAGGAGGCTGCAAACCATGAGTGATACCTGTCATTGCCATGATAACTATGTAAAAGACGTTCTGATCCCGCAGGTCGGCGTCATCACGGACATCCGTGAGGAGACCCCGGACGTCAAGACGTTCCGCGTCAATGCGCCGGAGGGCGGCAAGCTCTTCGAGCATATGCCCGGCCAGTGCGCTATGCTGTGCGCACCGGGCGTCAGCGAGGGTATGTTCTCCATCACCTCTTCGCCGACGAACAAAGAATACCAGGAATTCAGCATCAAGAAGTGCGGTCAGCTTACAGACTACCTGCACAGCCTTGAGGTGGGCGATGAGATTACCGTGCGCGGCCCGTACGGCAACCATTTCCCGGTAGAAGACAAATTAAAGGGCAAGAACCTGCTCTTTATCGCCGGCGGCATCGGTCTTGCACCGTTGCGTTCTGTCATCAACTACGTGCTCGACAACCGCAGTGATTACGGCACCGTAGATATTCTGTACGGTTCCCGTTCCAAGGACGACCTTGTACAGCTGAAGGAAATTCAGGACGTATGGATGAAGACGGAAGGCGTGAACGTATATCTCACGATCGACCGCGAGCAGGAGGGCTGGGACGGCCACGTCGGCTTTGTTCCGGCATACCTCAAGGAGCTCGGCTTCGATACAAACAAAACGGCGCTGCTTTGCGGACCTCCGATCATGATCAAATTCTGCTTAGCATCGCTGATTGAAATGGGCTTCTCGAAAGAACAGGTCTACACCACGCTGGAGCTGCGCATGAAGTGCGGCATCGGCAAGTGCGGCCGCTGCAACATCGGTTCCAAGTATGTCTGCAAGGACGGCCCGGTGTTCCGCTGCGACGAGATCGACGAGCTGCCGAACGAGTATTAAGAAAGGGGTTGGCGTAACATGGAAAATATGGTAAATGTATATTTTTTCGGTAAGAAGTACAGCGTCCCCGCAGACCTCACGATTATGACCGCTATGGAGTATGCCGGTTATACGCTGAAAAGAGGCTGCGGCTGCCGTCACGGTTTCTGCGGCGCCTGCGCAACTATCTACCGCATTAAGGGTGTGAACGAGCTGAAGACCTGCCTTGCCTGCCAGACACAGGTGCAGGAGGGCATGTATGTTGCAAGCATTCCGTTCTTCCCCACAGACAAGCGTACTTATGACATCAACGAGATCAAGCCGAACCAGCAGATCATGATGGAGCTTTATCCGGAAATTTACAGCTGCATCGGCTGCAACGCCTGCACAAAGGCCTGCACGCAGAACCTGAACGTTATGCAGTACATTGCATACGCACAGCGCGGCGAGCTTGAAAAGTGCGCAGAAGAGTCCTTCGACTGCGTAAGCTGCGGCTGCTGCACCGTCAGATGTCCCGCGGGCATCTCTCACCCGATGGTCGGCCTGCTGGCAAGACGTCTCACCGGCAAGTACATCGAGCCGGAGAGCAAGCACCTGACAAAGCGTGTTGAAGAGATCCACGAGGGTGCATACGACGAGCTGATTGAGCAGATCATGCAGAAGCCGATCACCGAGATGCAGGAGCTCTATAACAACAGAGAGATCGAGAAATAAGGAGGGTATAGCCATGTTTACACCGGAAATGCTTGCCTCTGTCAAAAAAGTAGAGGCAACCAGACAGGAACGCCTGGGCATGGAACCCAGACGTATGACCGCAGAAGAAAAGGATGCCCTTCTGAAGGCGTACCATCCTGATTACAGAGAAGACGGCTTCGATACCATTAAGATCGGCCCGAACAAGGGTGAGAAGGTACCGAAGGAGCTTGGTCATCTGCTGCACTCCAACAGCCGTTTGCTCCACCACCCGATCGATCTGACGAAGATCGATTACGACACCGACGTGCTCATCATCGGCGGCGGCGGCGCAGGTGCTTCCGCAGCTATTGAGGCGGACAACGCAGGTGCGAAGGTCATGATCGTGACAAAGCTGCGCATCGGTGATGCGAACACGATGATGGCAGAAGGCGGCATTCAGGCTGCCGATAAAGAGAACGATTCCCCGGTTCAGCATTACCTCGACGCATTCGGCGGCGGCCACTTCGCTGCCCGCCCGGAACTGTTGCGCCGCCTTGTTATGGAAGCTCCGGACGCCATCAAGTGGCTGAATGAGCTCGGCGTTATGTTCGATAAGACCGAAGACGGCACTATGGTCACCACCCACGGCGGCGGCACCTCCAGAAAGAGAATGCACGCCTGCAAGGACTACTCTGGTGCGGAGATCATGCGTACCCTGCGCGACGAAGTTATTAACCGCGGCATCCCGGTCGTTGAGTTTACCTCTGCTGTTGAGCTCATCAAGGACGAAAAGGGTCAGGTAGCGGGCGCTGTTCTCCTCAACATGGAGACCGGCGACTACATGGTCGCACGTGCAAAGACCGTCATCATCGCCACCGGCGGTGCGGGACGTCTGCACTACCAGAACTTCCCGACCTCCAACCATTACGGCGCAACGGCCGACGGCCTTGTGCTCGGCTACCGTGCAGGCGCTCCGCTGCTGTATCAGGATACCATTCAGTATCACCCGACCGGCGTTGCGTTCCCGGCACAGATCTACGGCGCACTCGTAACGGAGAAGGTTCGCTCCCTCGGCGCAATGCTCGTCAACGTAGACGGCGAAGCGTTCATGCATCCGCTGGAGACCCGCGACGTTGCTGCGGCTTCCATCATCCGTGAGTGCACAGACCGCCACAAGGGCGTTACCACCCCGCTGGGCTCCGGCGTTTGGCTCGATACCCCGATGATCGAGCAGATCGGCGGCGAGGGCACCATTGAGAAGCGTATCCCGGCTATGCTGCGCATGTACCTGAACTATGACATCGATATGCGCAAGAGCCCGATTCTCGTTTACCCGACGCTCCACTACCAGAACGGCGGCCTCGAGATCGGCGGCGACGGATTCACAAAGGCTATCAGTAACCTGCTCGTTGCAGGCGAGGCTGTCGGCGGCATTCACGGCCGCAACCGTCTGATGGGCAACTCCCTGCTCGACATCATCGTATTTGGCCGCAATGCCGGTAAGGCTGCTGCCGCAAAGGCGAAGGAGACCGAGCTCGGCACCCTTACCCTCAAGCATATTGAGGACTATGCAGAAGAGCTGAAGAGCGCAGGCATCGAATCCGAGGATGTTTCCCCGCTGCTGCTGCCGCATTACGCTCGTCACGAGAGATAATTTTTTCCGGAAAGGAATGGATAAATCCATGCGTGAAATTGAAGTCAGCCAGATCACAGACATTGTTGAGAAGCTGTGCATCGCGGCAAACGAGCACCTGCCGGAGGACGTAAAGTGCGCCATCCGCTCCTGCCGCGCCTGCGAAGACGGCCAGATTGCACAGGGCATTCTGGACAACATCATCGAAAATTTTGAAATTGCAGATAACGAGTGCGTTCCGATCTGCCAGGATACCGGCATGGCCTGCGTATTCCTTGAGATCGGCCAGGACGTGCACTTCGTCGGCGGCGACCTTACGGAAGCCGTAAACGAGGGCGTGCGCCGCGGTTACGACAAGGGCTACCTGAGAAAGTCCGTTGTTAAGGACCCGGTTCGCCGTGGCAACACCGGCGACAACACCCCGGCTATGCTGTACACCGAGATCGTCCCGGGCGACAAGGTGAAGATCACCGTCGGCCCGAAGGGCTTCGGCAGCGAAAACATGAGCCAGATCCGTATGTTCAAGCCGTCCGCCGGCTTGCAGGGCATCAAGGACTTTATCCTTGAGGTCGTAGAGACCGCAGGCCCGAACCCGTGCCCGCCGATGGTCGTCGGCGTAGGCATCGGCGGTACGTTTGATAAAGCAGCGTTGCTTGCAAAGAAGGCGCTCATGCGCCCGCTTGATTCCGAGAACCCGGACCCGTTCTATGCAGACCTTGAAAAAGAGATGCTCGAAAAGGTCAACCAGCTCGGCATCGGCCCGCAGGGCTTCGGCGGCAAGACGACGGCCATCGGCCTCAACATCGAGACCATGCCGACTCATATTGCCGGCATGCCGTGCGCTGTCAACATCAACTGCCATGTAACGCGTCATAAGACGGAGGTGCTGTAAAATGGAAAAGCGTATTACACTGCCTTTGACTGCGGAGCTCGCAAAGACGCTCCATGCCGGTGACAGAGTTCTGCTGACCGGTACCATCTATACTTCCCGCGATGCCGGCCACAAGAGAATGTGCGAGGCACTTGCACGCGGCGAGAAGATCCCGTTCGATCCTACGGACGCTACGATCTACTACGTAGGCCCGACCCCGGCAAAGCCGGGTCATGTCATCGGTTCCGCAGGTCCTACCACCAGCGGCCGTATGGACGCGTATGCCCCGACCATGATGTCCGTGGGCGCACGCGGCATGATCGGCAAGGGCGCTCGTCTGCCGGAAGTCGTAGAAGCCATGAAGAAGTATAACGGCGTTTACTTCGGTGCCATCGGCGGCGCAGGCGCGCTGCTCGCAAAGTGCATCAAGAAGGCAGAGCTCATCGCGTATGAGGATCTCGGCGCCGAGGCACTGCGCAAGCTGTATGTAGAGGATATGCCGCTCGTCGTCATCATCGACAGCGAAGGCAACAACCTTTACGAAGAAGGCCGCGCAGAGTACCTTGCAGAGCACAAGGCACACGAAGCGGAAAAGAACGCTTAAGTTGTAAAAATAACAGGAGCGGAACTATGGGTTAGGTTCCGCTCTTGCTTATATTAAACAGGATGTGCCGCGCACAGCTTTCAGAATTTTTTGCACAGTGCATTCCGAAAATTTAGTTTAAGGGGAATAAACGCATGACACCTGAAATGATTGCTGAAATACTGGAAACCGTAATGATCCTTGCATTCGGTCTTTCCTGGCCGCTTTCCATTTACAAATCTGTAAAGTCCAGAACCGCTAAGGGCAAGAGCCTGCAGTTTGAGATCTTCATCTGGCTCGGCTACATCGCCGGAATTGTGATGAAGTGCATCCAGTTCTTTGTCATCGGCAAGAGCGGTCCGATCTTCGTTTTGAGCTGGGTCTTCTATTGCCTGAACTTCATCGAGATCACCATCGATATGCTTCTCTACTTCCGCAACGTGAAGCTCGATAAAGAGAACGAGGGTAAGTAATTTCACATGTGTCCGAAACGGCAGCCTGCGGGCTGCCGTTTTTGCGTTGCATCAAAAAAAGACGGACACCGAATGCCCGGTGTCCGTCTGCGTTTATTAAGCTAAAATTACAGCATAAGGTCGCGAATGTACTTAATGGTGTACTTAACGCCCTTCTCGCCTTTTTCGCCCTGCCAAGTCATGGAGTGCGGTTCGATCGCGAGGTAGCCGTCATAATCGTGCTGATACAGTACCGCGAAGAATGCGCGCCAGTTGATGGAATCGATGCCTGCCGGCGGGTTGTCGTAGTAACGTCTGTCTGCCGCAAAGTCGCCCATCAGCTCGTCCTTGAGCTCCGGGTGACGAACCATCAACTCGCGGTTTTTCCACTCTGACGGCTCGTGAGAGTCGCCGTACTGGATAACGCCCTTTACGTGGCAATATACGAACTTGTCGCCCCATTCCATGCCTTCCTTGAGGTATGCGCCCTTGTCGCCGCCATGTACGAAGCTGTGGGACGGATCATACTTGATGCCAAGGCCAGGAACTTCGTCCAGAACAAGCTTCCACTGCTCCGGCGTGCGAATGTAGTTGCCGCCCATCATGCAGTTGACAATGCCGCACTTCATGCCGTTTTCCTTTGCGTAGGAAACGATCTGGTTCAGAACCTTAATAGCCGCGGTGATGTTCTTGTAGTAGGAAAGCTGCGGAACATACGCAACGCTGCACAGATAGTGCTTTGCGCCGAGTGCTGCGCCGAAATCGATGGCTTTCTTCACTTCGCTCCACTCCGCTTCGATCACGTCGCCGTTCTCGTCCAGAATATGGCTTGCCCAGCGGCCTACCGCGCCGACTTCAACGCCGGTCTCTTCAATGGCCTTTTTGATCTCGTCCTGGTTCTTGACGACCTCGTCCAGCGGACGACCGAAAAATTCAGTCGGGTTCAGGTCAAACTCAACGAAGTCGAGTCCGAGTTCTTTTGCGTGTACCAGTGTTTTGGCTTCCGGTGCACCGATAATACCGAGTTTCATAGTGATTCATCCTCCAATAAGAATTAAAAAATAACTTGATCGGCAAACACTGCCGATTTTTACCATGTTACGCCGAGCACGTGCAAGTCGCGGTCAGTCTGTTCCTTGTTTTCTACCGTGATGGCGTGCAGACCAAATTCCCGCGCAGCTTCGGTGTTTTTCGCGTTATCATCGAGGAAAACGGCGTTTTCCGGCGTGATGTCGAAGCGCTCGCACAGTGTTTCGTAAATTTTCCTGTCCGGCTTTACAAGCTTTACCTCATACGAAATGAGTGCGCCGTCCGCATACGGCAGGAAATCAAACGTGTCTTTCACACGGTTAAAGCCGAATTCGCTGAAGTTTGAAAGTATGTAGACCTTGTAGCCTTTCTTTTTCAAATTGCGCACCCAGTCCGCCGCGTAAGGGTACACGGTGACAAGCTCGTGGCTGTCGTGAACAATGCGCCTGATTTGCTCCGGGTAGTCCGGCGCGTTTTTCGTCAACAGCGCGACAACTTCTTCCTCTGTCAGCACGCCGCGGTCGATCTCTGCCCATTCGGGACTCATCACGGTTGCGTTTGCAAGTGTATCGACAAGATCTTCGCCGAACCACTCCACAAAGCTGTTGTGCCAGTGCCATTCGGTCAGCACATTTCCAATATCAAAAATAACGGTATCAATCATAAAAAATCTTCTTCGCCTCAAACACGGCTTTTCCTTTGTGATGATTTGTGTTATAATAGAGACGGAATTTCAGGTAAAATTCACATTCTTTTGTTTATTATACCATGAAAAACTCAAAATTGCAATGCCTTTTTGACGGAATACACATACGCATTTAAGGAAAGTTGCCGTGTGTAAAGTCGGGCGTCTATACGGAAAGGATAGCTTTCACAAATTTGAAAGCCGGGGAAAACAGCATGACAAATTACGCAGCCGCGCTGGCGGCGCAGTTTCACTTAAAAGAACAGCAAACGGCAAAGCTCATTGAGCTCATCGACGCAGGCAACACCATCCCGTTTATCGCGCGGTACAGAAAAGAGGAGCACGGATCGCTCGATGACCAGACCATCCGCACGGTGTACGAGCGCCTGCAGTACCTGCGCAATCTTGATACGCGCAAGGCGGAAGTGCGCGAGCTTATCGAGGGCACGGGAAATTTGACACCCGAAATTGAAAAAAGCCTTATAAATGCGGCAACGCTGGCAGAGATCGACGATATTTACCGCCCGTTCCGCCCAAAGCGCAAAACGCGTGCCGGCATGGCAAAGGAGCGCGGCTTAGAGCCGCTTGCAAAGAAAATTCTGGCGCAGGAAAAGGGTGTTGACCCGATGAAGCTCGCCGAGGGTTACGTCAACGCAGAAAATGGTGTTAATACGTCGGAAGACGCACTGAACGGCGCGAAGGACATCATCGCGGAGACAATTTCCGACGACGCCGTTATGCGCCGCCGCCTGCGCATGGCTGCCATGGCGCAGGGCGTCATCACGAGCCGCGCCGCAAAGGACGAGGATTCCGTGTATCGCATGTATTATGAATTCTCTCAGCCGGCGGCAAAAATCGCAGGCCACCGCGTTCTGGCGCTGGACCGCGGCGAGCGCGAGGGCCTTTTAAAAGTTTCGCTTGAAATGGATGACGTGCGCGGGCAGGCAATCTTGACCTCCGCTTACGTAAAGGGCAATTCCGCGTGCAGCGAAGTCGTACGCGAAGCCGCAGTTGACGCATACGGCCGTCTCATTTTCCCGTCTATCGAGCGGGAAATTCGTGCGGAGCTGACCGAAAAAGCGTGCGACAACGCCATTAAGGTGTTCTCCGTAAACCTCCGTCAGCTTTTGATGCAGCCGCCCGTCAAAGGCCGCGTGACCATCGGCCTTGACCCCGGCTACCGCACGGGCTGCAAGGTCGCCGTTGTCGATGCCACGGGCAAGGTACTCGACACCGGCGTCATTTATCCCACGCACAGTGAGGCACGCGTGCGCGAAGCCAAACAGACGCTCGTAAGGCTTATCAAAAAGTATGGCGTCACACTCATCGCTATCGGCAACGGCACGGCGTCGAAGGAAACGGAGATCTTCACCGACGAAACGCTGCGCGAAAATCATCTTGATATCGATTACATGGTTGTCAGCGAGGCGGGCGCGTCGGTCTATTCCGCGTCGAAGCTTGCGGCGGCAGAGTACCCGGAGTACGACCTGACGCTGCGCAGCGCCGTTTCCATCGCGCACCGCTTGCAGGATCCGCTTGCAGAGCTCGTGAAGATTGACCCGAAGGCCATCGGTGTGGGGCAGTATCAGCACGATATGCCCGCAAAGCGTCTGGATGAAGCGCTCGGCGGCGTAGTCGAAGCCTGCGTGAATGCGGTCGGTGTTGACCTCAACACGGCATCACCGTCGCTGCTCGAAAACATCGCGGGCATTTCCTCCGCCGTGGCGAAGAACATCGTCGCGTATCGGCAGGAAAACGGCGCGTTCACAACGCGCACGCAGATCAAAAAAGTGCCGAAGCTCGGGCCGAAAGCGTTCGAGCAGTGCGCAGGTTTTCTGCGTGTGCCGGAAAGCAAGAATATCTTAGACCACACCGGTGTGCATCCGGAATCGTATGATGCGGCAGGCACTTTACTCACCGCCTGCGGCTATGACCTCAAAAAAGCGCCGGAGGGCGGTTTTAAGGGACTCAAGGAGGAAGCGGAAAAGCTGGGCATCGCAAAGCTCGCCGTGCAGTGCGGTGTAGGCGAGCCGACGTTAAAAGACATCATCGCGGAGCTGGAAAAGCCCGGCCGCGACCCGCGTGACGAGTTGCCCAGTCCCATCCTGCGCAGCGACATCAAGGACATGAAGGACTTGAAGCCCGGCATGGAAATGCGCGGCACGGTGCGCAACGTCATCGATTTCGGTGCATTCGTCGATATCGGTGTGCATCAGGACGGCCTTGTGCACATCACGCAGATCTCTGATAAATTCGTGCGTCACCCGTCCGATGTTTTGAAGGTTGGCGACATTGTGACCGTGTGGGTGCTTGCCGTAGACGTTGCGCGCGGTCGTATTTCCCTCACGATGAAAAAGCCGAAAGAGCAGCAAAATTAAAAAATCGCGGACAGCTTTGCGCTTTTTGTCCGTGAACGGTTGACACGAAGGCCCGGACGCGGTAAACTTGTTTTCGGCAAAACACAGAAAACATGGGGGCGAAAGAGGAAATAAGATGACAGAAGAACGCAGTGAAAGTGCAGCGGGGCTTTCCTTTAAAATGGGGGAGGCGCTGCTCAGAAACGGCGCGGAGATTTTTCGCGTGCAGGAGACCATGGAGCGCGTGGCGCGCGCCTACGACATAGAAGAATACGACGTGTACGTGCTTTCCAACGCAATCTTTGCAAACGCGGTGGAAAACGGAGAGAAGATCGACACAAAACTGAAATTCGTGCCCGGATCCACCATTCATTTCGGGCGCATTGTGGGCATCAACCAGCTTTCACGCGAGATTGTCGCGGGCAAAGTCTCGGTAGAGGAAGCCTATGCGCGCTTGCACGAGATCGTTTCCATTCCGTATACGCACCCCATTCGGCTCGACCTTGCGTGTGCCGTAGGCAGCGCGTGCTTCAGCTACCTGTTTGGCGGCACCGTGTTCGACGCCGCTGCGGCGTTCATCTGCGGCTTTGTTTTGCAGGTGTTCCTAAACGCCATCGATAGCCGCACGGCCTCTAAATTCATCATCAATCTGGCGTCAAGCGCTGTTGTGGCGGTTTGCGCCGTGCTGCTGTTTACCGTGGGGCTCGGCGACAGCTTAGATAAGATTATCATCGGCTCCATCATTCGTCTTGTGCCCGGCGTGGCGCTGACGACCTCCATCCGCGACTTTTTAAACGGCGATTATCTGAGTGGAACCATCCGCATAATCGACGCATTTCTGGTCGGCGGGTGCATCGCCATCGGCGTCGGTGCCGTGGTGATGACCTACATCAGCCTGACAGGAGGTGCGCCGCTCTTATGACACCGGAAGCTGTTTTCGATTGGGCAATCCAGACCGCGGTGGCGTTTGTGGCAACCATCGCGTTCTCCATCATTTTCCATACCCCGCGCGAGCAATACGTCTGCGCCGGGCTTGTCGGCGCATTTAGCTGGCTTATTTATATCGTCTATGTATATTTTACGGGCGATGTTGTGTTCGCGTCGTTTTTTGCGGCGCTCGGCCTCACCTATTTGGCGCGTGTATTCTCGTTTGCGCGCAAAGCGCCGCTGCCCGTGTTCCTCATCGCCGGAATTTTTCCCGTTGTGCCCGGCGCCGGTATTTATTATACGGGCTATCACATTTTCATGAACAACAACGTAGAGGCGATGTCCAAGGGCGTAGAGACCATTAAAATCGCCATTGCCATTGCGCTCGGCATCGGCATCGTCGTCTCACTGCCGCGCTTTTTCTTCACACTGCGCCGGAAAGGAAGCACCACTTGAAACAGGTCACCATCGCTCAAAACGACGCCAACCAGCGCGTCGATAAATTCCTCACAAAAACATACCCTAACCTGCCGCAGTCTATGCTGTATAAGGCTATCCGCAAAAAGGACATCAAGGTAAACGGCAAGCGCTGCGAGATTTCCACGCGATTGCAGGAGGGCGACGTGCTGACGATGTACTTGAAAGACGAGTTCTTCGCGCAGGCGCCGAAGGAATACGATTTTCTGAAAGCCCCGCTGAAGCTCAACATCATCTATGAAGACGAGAACATCATGATCCTCGATAAAAAGCCGGGGCTCATCGTGCACCCGGACGAGCACTATCATTTTGATTCGCTCATCGCGCGCGTGCAGCACTATCTTTACGAAAACGGGGAGTATGACCCGGAAGCGGAAAATTCTTTCGCCCCGGCGCTCATCAACCGCATAGACCGCAACACAGGCGGCATCGTTATGGCGGCCAAAAATGCTGAGACACTGCGTATCATGAACCAAAAGGTTAAGGACCGTGAGATGGATAAGCTCTATCTCTGCGTTGTGTGCGGCGTGCCGAAGAAGAAAACGGATATTTTAACGGGCTATCTTGAGAAAAACGAGAGCCAGAACCGCGTGTATATCTCGAATAAAAAAACGCCCGAAAGCCGCAGCATCAGGACAAAATACACGGTGCTTGAGACCCGCCGCGATTTCAGCTTGCTCGAGGTGGAGCTGCTCACCGGCCGCACGCACCAGATCCGCGCGCACATGGCGTCCATCGGCCACCCGCTTGCGGGCGACGGCAAATACGGCAAAAACGTGCAGAACAAAAAGACGGGCTTCCCGTATCAGGCGCTTTATTCCTATAAGCTTATCTTCCGCTTTACGACCGAGGCCGGCATGTTAAGCTACCTCGACGGCCGCGAGTTCACGGCACAGGACGTCTGGTTCCTCGATGAATTCCGCGCGTTTCCAAAGTAATTCAAATCCCAATAGAACAGAAACGCTCCCGTTTCCCTGCGCAGTGCAGAGGAACGGGAGCGTTTCTTGTGTGTTATAAGGATCAGAGGAGTGTGATATTAAAAGTAATTGAACGGGTTCGTGGTGCTGCCGTAGTAAATAACTTCAAAGTGAAGGTGCGGGCCCGTAGAATTGCCCGTAGAGCCCACGTAGGCGATCGTTTGGCCGGGGGAGACGGTATCACCCACAGAGCACGCAAGGGCGCTGGCATGCGCGTAGCGCGTGGAATAGCCGTTGCCGTGGTCAATGAACACGCAGTAGCCGTAGCTGTCCATCCAATCGCTGTAAATGACTTTGCCGCCGTCTGCCGCAACGATGGGCTTACCGTAGATGCCGCCGCCCGCAATGTCGATGCCGCGGTGGCCGCCGTCGCCGTAATAGCAGGTGATGTAGGTGTAACCCGGCATCGGCCACACAAAGCTGCCCGTGCCGATATATCCGACACCGCTGTCGTAAGAGCCGCCGGAGTTCGTGCTTGCGGCTTTCAAAGCGGCGTAGTAATCTTCGTACCATTTATCAATGGCCGCATCGGCCTCTTCTTTTTCCTTTTCGAGGCGCTCGGCTTCCGCCTGTGCTTCGGCTTCGTTCTGCTCGGCCTCGTCTAAGAGCTTCTGGTTTTCGAGGTACAGTGCGGAGAGCTCATCGCTTTTGGAATCGAGATCCTTTTTGTCGGTGCTCAGTTCTTCTTTGTCCGCGTTGATTTTTTCCACCTGCTCCTGAATGGAGGTCAGTTGCTCTTCAAGCGTGTCCAAAAGCTCGGTATCGTGCTTTGTAACGGACTGTATGACTTCACTTTTCTGCGTGTAATCCACAAGGCTTGTGCTGCTCAGCAAAATGGAAAGGTTAGAAGCTTCGCCCGCCATGTATAAGGCGCGCAGGCGCTTTTTCAGTTTCGTATAATTTGCGTTGATGCTGATGCGTGTGTCAGCAATATCCTGCTCGCCCTGTTCGATCTGCGCATCCAGCTCGTTGATGCGCTGCACCAGAATGTCAAGCTGCTGCTGGATAATATCGATCTTGCCCTGCAGCTCGTCGCGGTAGGCGCGCTTTTGGCTTACGTCATCACGCAGTTCTTCAAGGCGTTTGTTGTTTTCTTCCTCTTGCTTTTCGAGTTCGGCAAGCTGAGATTTTAAGTCCGTGATGGATTCTGCCGAAACGTTCGGCAGCTGCACCACGCCGGAATAAAAGGCTAAAAGACCTGCAAGCGTAAACGCGGTCAGACCGCGCAGAAAGCTGTGCTTACGCAACTGCGTTCTCTCCTTCGTTATTGAGATATTTGCCGATGGAAATGCTGCCGCCGAAAAGGCCGAACAGCGCACCGACAATGGCGTAGCCCGCAATGATGTACATCACATACGGGTCGATATCCACAGCGTTAAGGAACGGCACGATGTTATAAAGCGCCTGTACCGCGTACTTATAGGCAACGAGCAGAATCGCAACGGAAATGCCGCCGGAAATGAGGCCGATGAGCATGCCCTCTACGATGAACGGGATGCGCACGAAGCCGTTCGTTGCACCGACGGACTTCATAATGCTGATTTCCGTGCGGCGGGAGAACATCGTGACCTTAACGGTGTTGGAAATGATGAACAGGGAAACGATGGCGAGGATGACGATGATTGCGAGGCTTGCCACGCGCACGATCATATCGATGTTCGAAAGCTTTGTGGCAATGTCGCTGTAATCGGTGTAGTGATCCACGCCCTCAATGGCCTGTATCTGCTGTATAGTTTCGTCATATTTGGAGAGATCATGCATGGAAATTTGATAAGCGTCCGGCAGCGGGTTTTCGTCGCCGTCCAAACCCTCCAGCACAACGGCGTTTTCGCCGAGCAAGTCCATCATGTCGGCAAGACCGTCGTCTTTCGGCACAAAGGTGCATTCGCTCACGTTTTCGATGCTGCGAATCTGGTCGCCAACCTGCACGGCGGAAAGAGACGGCAAACCGTTCGTCAGATACACCGTGATGCTGTTGTTGTCTTCAATGGAGGACATCATGGAGGTAAGGTTGATGGAAACAAGGCTTGCGCAGCCGGTCAAAAGCAGGCAAGAGATCAGCACGCCGATGGAGGCGATACTCATCGTTCTGTTTTTCCAAAGGTTTTTTACGCCTTCTTTGAGCAAATATCCGAAATTATGAAACTTCATGGGAATCTGTTACCATCCTTTCACACAGGTCAGCCGTTTGCCTGGTCGTTGTTTTGCGGAGCCGTGAATTCTTTCGTTGCATACGGCTGTGCGTCGGCATCCGCCTTGGCGCGTGCTTCCTTTGCACGGCGAATGGCCTCGCGGTCTACGGCTACGGTCTCCTGTGTGGCAACGGCCTGTGCCGCAGCCTGCTGCTCCTTGGAGATGGCAGCGGTATCGGCCACAATCTCGCCGCTGTGAATCTGAATGATGCGCTTGTGGAAGTGCTTGACAAGGGAGTGCTCGTGCGTGACCATCAGCACGGTGGTGCCGCGCTCGTTGATGGCGCTGAGCAGATCTACGATCTCGTAGGAAAGTGCCGGGTCGATGTTGCCGGTCGGCTCGTCCGCGATGATCATGGAGGGGTTATTGACAAGGGCGCGCGCAAGGCCCACACGCTGGCGTTCGCCGCCGGACATTTCGGTGGGGTAATGCTTTGCTTTGTGCTGTAAGCCCACAAGGCCCAGAATATACGGCACGCGCTTTTTAATGGCTTTCGGGGAGGCGCCCACAACGCGCATGGCAAACGCCACGTTGTCGTACACGGTCATGTGGTCGATGAGGCGGAAATCCTGGAACACAAGGCCCATTTTTCTGCGCACATACGGGATCTTGCCCTTGCGGATGTGGCTGATGTCCTGGCCGTCAATGAGCACCTGACCTTCGTTCGGGCGCTCCTCACAGGTAATGAGCTTCAAAAAGGTACTTTTGCCCGCGCCGCTGGAACCGACGATAAAGACGAACTCGCCTTTTTCGACCTTCAGGTTGATGTTGTGCAGCGCTTCCGTACCGTTATTGTAAACTTTAGAAACATTGCGGAATTCGATCAAAGTGTACTCCTCCTTTGGAGATATAAATAAACTCGGCGCGGCAGAATGCCCGCCCGGTCATTTGCAAATGAAAATCTCATTTGGGTGAAATACCGCAGAAAGCCTACGATACCACCTTGCTATTATACCAACATGGTTTGCATTTTTAATTCTAAAAAAGAATTATTCGTTATACTTTTGTAACTTTTGTAACTTCTTGTAATGAAAAATTTGCGCAGAAAGCAGCAGCGCCGCACAAAACCGTGTAAAGGCTCTGTGCGGCGCTGCATTAGGAATAAATAAAACGAGAAATCAATCAGAATTTAGAGGGGCTGCTGGAAAGGTACTTTTTGACCATCAGCGCTACCTTAAAGACGATGGCGTCCTCAAACTCACGCAGGTCAAGGCCGGTAATCTTCTTGATCTTCTCAAGGCGGTAAACAAGCGTGTTTCTGTGGACGAACAGCTTTCTGGAGGTCTCGGAAACGTTCAGGTTATTTTCAAAGAAACGCTGAATGGTGAACAGCGTCTCGTGGTCGAGGGACTCAATGGAGCCGCGCTTGAAAACTTCCTTCAGGAACATTTCGCAAAGCGTGGTCGGCAGCTGATAAATCAGACGGGCAATGCCGAGGTTGTTATAGCTGACAATGGTCTTTTCGGTGTCGAATACCTTGCCGACCTCAAGCGCAATCTGGGCTTCCTTAAAGGAGCGCGCAAGATCCTTGATGCTGTCTACAACGGTGCCGATGCCCACAACGCAGTGGGTGTAGAATTCGCTCGAAAGCGTGTCTACAATGGAGCCGGCAAGCTTATCGATGTCGCGCGGGTCGATGTTGGAGCGAATCTCCTTCACGAGCGCGATGTCCGTCTCATTGATGTTGATGACGAAATCCTTGTTCTTATCCGGGAACAGATTCTGCACCACGTCGTACGCGGAAACATCGGTCTGGTTCGTCACTTTGATGAGCATGCAGACGCGGCTGACATCAGAGTTGAAGCGCAGCTCGCGGCTCTTCAGATAAATGTCGCCGGGCAGGATGTTATCGAGGATAACGTTCTTGATGAAGTTGCTGCGGTCATACTTTTCATCGTAATACTGCTTGATGCTGTTCAGAGAAACAGCCAGCAGGCCGACATATTTTGCGGCTTCCGGGTCGTTGCCGGAGACGAACACTGCGTATTCCGGGCGTGGGCGGCTGCCAAAGGATTTATATGTGTAGTTGCCGGAAACAAATGCAGCCTGAGATGCAATGTCTTCCGCCGTTACGGATTCCGTTACTTCGCCGATCTTGCCGAGCTCGCTGCACGCGATAATCACGGAGGACTCGTCGATGACGCCGATCGTGCGGTCAATGGAATCACGCATCTGATGAATGACGCCCTGAAACAGTCTATTGGACATGATTTCCTCTTTTCTCCGTCGCTTCAAATTCAGTCCTGCGCGGTTTTCGACGGCTCCCGCACAGTTATCCATTCTCTATGTTATCTATATTACAGAATTAAAACCGATTTTTCAAGTCTTTTTGAGTATTTTTTTTGAGAGTTCGTAAATCTGCACAAACTGAAAGACTCCGTTTGCTCTGTAAGCAATTTAGACCCCATATAGCGGCTAAAAACAGGAGCGGCACAGGAAAACGCCCGTGCCGCCCGAAATTTCGATGCTCTTTACTTTAAGTATTCGGTGAAAACATAGCCTGTGCGGCTGCCGTAGCTCACCTTGTACCACTCGCTTGTGGTCTTTTCCAAAACCGTCACGCTTGCACCCTCCGGGATGACCGTCAGCACATTTGTGTCCGTGCCGGTGCCGGAACGCAAATTAAGATACGCCGTGGTGCGCATCGTATCGGAAGAAGCGGAGCTGTCCGTGCTGCCGGAATTGCTACCGTTCATTGTGATATATTCGCTGAACATATAGCCGCTCTTGCCGTTCACGGTCACGCCGTACCAGTCGCTCACGCTTGTGTCCGTCACGGTGATGGTTGTACCGTTTGCGATAACGCCGAGGGAGCGGTAGTTTGTGCCGCGGCCTTCGCGCAGGTGTACGTCTTCGTTCGTCTGTGCGGAAGCGGAGCCGTCTGTGCTGCCGGAAGACGTGTTGTTATCGGAGCTACCCGTGCTGGTCAGCTTGATGTATTCGCTGTACATGTAGCCGCTTTTGCCGTTTACGGTCACTGCATACCACACGTCGCTTTTATCCGTTACGGTAATGGCCGTGCCGCCCGGAATCACGCCGAGTGAACTGTAATTCGTGCCCTTGCCGCTGCGCAGGTGCACACCGGTGGTCGTCTTTGCGGCCTCGCCGTTCGTGCCCGTGTTGGAATTATCGGAGCTGCCGGAGTCGGAAGAATCATCCTCGTTCACCGTGCCGGTCACGTTTAGATATTCGGAGAAAACGTAGCCCTTCTGACCGGAAGCCGTTGTCACGGCATACCATTCGCTGTTCTTCGTGCTTGTCACGTTCACTTTTGTACCCTCTGCCAGCACCGTAATGGTGTCATAGCTAAGGCCAGGGCCCTTGCGCAGGCGCACACCGGCAGTCGTCTTCGCGTTGAATGCGGAGTCTGCTTCGGAGAAGCTGCCGTTTGCGGAAGACGGCGTTTTGTCGGAAACACCGTCGCTGCCGAAGGTATACGTCACACCGTTGATGGTGCGGGTGGTGTTGATGACATATTCGCCGTTTTCATAATAGAAATAGTCGCCGTCAAACTTATACCAGCCTGTCGTGGGGTATGTAATGCTGCCGAGCTTGTGCCATTGCAGCCAACCATGGCCCGGAATGGATTCGTAGCGCATATTAACGCCCCATGTGCTGTTGTCCACCACCATGCCGTTGCCGACGTACACGCCCACGTGGTCATAGTTCGCAATGGTCACAATCAGGCCGTGCGTGCGCGGAATCGTATCGATAGGGCCGGATTCCACCGCGTCGTTCGCCTGCGCCGTAACGGTGCGGGGATAGTTCCAGTTCGGCTGAATGTTGCTGTTATCATCCACCCAGCAGAAGTAAGAATAAATAAGGCCGCTGCAATCCGAGGCACGCACACCGTTCGAGTTGAAGTTGCCGTAAGCGCCGTAAGAATACTGCCAACCGTCGCGATAGGCCTTTAAAGCGTGCTCCGCAAGGCCGATGGACGTCAGCTCCGCGGAAGCCGCGCTGACGGTCGTGCCGGTGTTCGGCAGTACAGTGCTGCATATCAAAATAAGCGCGGCAAGCAAAAAGGCCGCAGCCGTTCGGGAAAGCTTTTTCACGTTCTGCATTGTTGTGTTCCTCCGTTCGTCATTACATTATATAAACGTATAAGCGTGTGTTCACGGCGGACGGTCCGCCGCAAAGATGTGGGCAATAGTTATTACAAATCGGTAACATTGTACCACAAAGATTACAAAAATGCAACCCCTATTCGTTTTCACGTGCAAAGGAACTTATACTATCTGTATACAACACCGAAAACACAGAATGTTTCACGCTGTGAAATGTTATAAGACCGCCGGGTTTTCCACAAATCACTCACCCTGTGGGGGAAAGTTGAGTGTATCCGTAAAAACCGCGGAATCTCCCGCCGAAACGCCCGGAAACCTTGACAAAATCCCGTGAAAATGCAATAATATTAAGTCAATAGAATGTCATCAAACACACTATTTATAAACACACTTGTGTTTTAATAAACTGGAGGGAGAAAACGTGTCTAAAGAGCTTGCTAAGGCTTACGAGCCGAAAGAAGTTGAAGACCGGATCTATGACTTCTGGATGAAGGGCAAATACTTTCATGCCGAGGTAGATCCCAAAAAGAAGCCGTACACCATCGTCATTCCGCCCCCGAACATCACGGGTCAGCTGCACCTTGGCCATGCCATGGATGAAACGCTGCAGGATACGCTCATTCGTTGGCGCAGAATGCAGGGCTATTCTGCTCTGTGGCTGCCGGGCACCGACCACGCTTCCATCGCAACGGAGGCGAAGATTGTAGAGGCCATGCGCAAAGAGGGCATCACAAAGGAAGAAATCGGCCGCGAAAAGTTCCTGGAGCGCGCCTGGGCGTGGAAGGATCAGTACGGCGGCAGGATTGTCGAGCAGCTCAAAAAGCTCGGCTCCTCCTGTGACTGGGATCGCCTGCGCTTCACGATGGACGAGGGCTGCAACAAGGCCGTCAACCACGTTTTCAAGAAGCTGTACGATAAGGGGCTCATCTACCGCGGTGAGCGCATCATCAACTGGTGCCCGCACTGTAAGACCTCCATTTCCGACGCCGAGGTCGTGTTCGAGGAAAAGGAAGGCTCCTTCTGGCATCTGCGTTACCCGTTGAGCGACGGCTCCGGCTACATTGAGCTTGCGACCACCCGTCCGGAAACCATGCTGGGCGATACCGCCGTGGCGGTGCACCCGGATGACGAGCGCTACAAGGCACTCGTCGGCAAAACGGTCATTCTGCCGCTCGTCAATAAAGAAATCCCGATCATTGCCGATAGCTACGTGGAGCAGGACTTCGGTACCGGCGTTGTGAAGATCACCCCGGCACATGACCCGAACGACTTCGAGGTTGGTCTGCGCCATAATCTGCCCGTCATCAACGTCATGGACGACGGCGGTGTCATCAACGAAAATGGTGGCAAATACGCCGGTATGCCGGCGCTCGAGGCCAGAAAGCAGATTGTCAAGGATCTCGACGAAGCAGGCTTCCTCATTAAAATTGAGCCGATCAAGCACAACGTCGGCACCTGCTATCGCTGCGGCACCGTTGTAGAGCCGCGCGTTTCCACGCAGTGGTTTGTCAAAATGGAGCCCCTCGCAAAGCCGGCCATCGATGCCGTCAAGGACGGCGACATTCGCTTCATTCCGGAGCGCATGGATAAGGTCTATTATAATTGGATGGAGAACATCAAGGACTGGTGTATCTCCCGTCAGCTGTGGTGGGGTCACCAGATTCCGGCGTGGTACTGCGAGTGCGGCGAGACCATCGTCTCCGAGACCGTGCCTACCGTCTGCCCGGAATGCGGCGGCACACACCTGACCCGCGACCCCGATACGCTTGATACGTGGTTCTCCTCCGCGCTGTGGCCGTTCTCCACGCTCGGCTGGCCGGATAACACCGAAGAACTCAAATATTTCTACCCGACGAACACACTCGTCACGGGTTATGACATCATCTTCTTCTGGGTGGCACGCATGATCTTCTCGGGTCTTGAGCACATGGGCGAAGTGCCGTTCAACACAGTGTTCTTCCACGGCCTCATCCGCGACGCACAGGGCAGAAAGATGAGTAAGTCTCTCGGCAACGGTGTCGATCCGCTCGATGTCATCAGCGTTTACGGCGCAGATGCCCTGCGCTTTACGCTCGTTACGGGCAACAGCCCCGGAAACGACCTGCGTTTCTCCGAGGAAAAGGTCAGCGCTTCCAGAAACTTTGCCAATAAGATCTGGAACGCCGCACGCTTTATCCTTATGAATATCGAAGGCAAGGACATCGACTGCGCCCTGCCGAAGAAGCTCTATACAAGCGATAAGTGGATTTTAAACCGCTTCAATAACGTCACGGCAGCCGTCACCGAAAACCTCGAGAAGTTCGAGCTCGGCATGGCGGTCAGCAAGCTCTATGACTTTATCTGGGACGATTTCTGCGATTGGTATATTGAGCTTGCAAAGATCCGCATGAACGGCGCGGACGAAGAGAGCGCAGACAGCGCCCGCCGTGTCCTCGTCTGGACGATGAGCAACACCTTAAAGCTCCTGCACCCGTTTATGCCGTACATCACGGAAGAAATCTGGCAGACGCTGCCGCATGACGGTGAAGCCCTCATCGTCGCAAAGTGGCCGGAGTACGACGAAGCCCTCTCCTTCCCGCAGGAAGCGAAGAACCTCGAAAACGTTATGGCGCTCATCCGTGCCATCCGCACCCGCCGCAATGAGATGAATGTGCCGCCGTCGAAGAAAGCGCACATCTACATCGATACCGCGCATCCGGCACCGTATGAGGAAGCGAGCGAATTCATCGCACGCCTCGCTTACGGCTCCAAGGTTGAGATCGGCACGGGCTTTGACGTACAGGGGGCCGTAACGGCTGTGACCGACGACGCAAAGGCGTTGTTGCCGATGGACGATCTTGTCGATAAGGCAGCGGAGACCGCACGTCTCAACAAGGAGCTTGCAAACGCACAGAAGCAGCTCGATACCGTCAAGGCGAAGCTTGCAAATGAAAAATTCACCTCCAAAGCGCCGCAGAATGTCATCGACGGCGTAAAGGCAAACGGCGAAAAGCTGGAAGCAAAGATCAAACTGATCCTCGAAACATTGGAGAGCTATCAATAATGACCTACGAAGAAGCACTGCAAAAGATCAATTCCCGGCTGCGCTTCGGCATCAAGCCGGGGCTGGAGCGCATTGAAGCGCTCTGCAAAAAGCTCGGCGATCCGCAGAAGAAGCCGCGTTTTGTCCACGTAGCCGGCACGAATGGCAAGGGCACCACCTGCACGCTTATCGCGAGCGTGCTTACGGCGGCAGGCTACCGCACGGGCCTCTACACGTCCCCGTATGTGCTCGATTTCCGTGAGCGCTTCCGCATCGACGGCGAAATGATCCCCGAGGCGGAGCTCATCGAAGAAGTAAAGCGCGTGTCGCCCGTTGCGGACGAGCTTGAAGCCGCAGGCGATACCGTTACGGAGTTCGAGTTCATCACCGCGCTCGCGTTCGATTGGTTCGCGCAGCGCAACTGCGATTTTGTCGTGCTCGAGGTCGGTCTCGGCGGTCGATTTGACGCGACGAATGTCATCGATACGCCGGAAGCTGCGGCCATTGCGTCCATTTCGCTCGACCACACGGCGATTTTAGGCGATACCTACGCGAAGATCGCGTTCGAGAAAGCGGGCATCATCAAAAAAGGCGGCGACGTCGTGCTGTACCCCGTGCAGGATCCGTCCGTGTTCGAGACTATCGAATCGGCGTGCAACGAGCGCGGCGCACACCTGCATATCCCGGATGAAAAGAACATGCAGGTAAACGGTACTGCACTTACGGGCACCGCGCTTACGTGGCGCGGCCTGCCGCTTACGCTGCCGTTTACGGGCGTGCATCAGGTGCACAACGCCGCCACGGCGCTTACCGTGCTCGACGTTCTGCGCGAAAAGCACGCAAACATCACCGATGAGGCGCTGCAAAAGGGATTTGCCTCGGCGTATATCCCGGCGCGTATGGAGATTTTGTCCCAAAAGCCGCTCGTGCTTTTAGATGGCGGCCACAACCCCGGCTGTGCCTCTGCGTTGCATGAAGTGCTCAAAACACATCTTTCCGGCCGTCATATCACAGCCATTATGGGCATGATGGCGGATAAGGACAGCATGCGTTATCTGGAGCTGACCGCGCCGCACTTTGAGAGAATTATCACGGTGCAGCCGCAAAACCCGCGCTCTTTATCGGCGGAAGCCCTCGCGGACGAAGCAAAGCACTTCTGCAAAGACGTGCAGCCTGCGCAGAGCATGAAAGACGCGATAGAGAAAGCAACCGTTTCAGGCGACGAAGTGCTCGTCATCTGCGGTTCATTCTTCTTAGCATCTGAAATTCGCGACCTCGCCATCGAAAAATACAAGGCGTAACACAAATTTAATCGGCCGACACACTGCGGCAAAAAATACGGACAGGTTCCTTTAGAATTTTCTAAGGAGCCTGTCCTTTTTGTTATTATTTAAATTTCAAACGGACATTTCGGGCCTTAAAGGAGCGAACACGATGAATTTGCGAATTGAATTAAAAGGCGGTGCGATGACGGCCTCCATGCGCGGCGAGCTCGACCACCACACTGCCGGTGAAATGCGGGAGCAGATCGATAGTACAGCGAAAAAAGTGCGCCCGCAAAAGCTGATTTTAGATTTTAAAGAGGTACCGTTTATGGATTCCTCCGGCATCGGGCTGATTCTCGGCCGTGTCCGCACGGCGGCGCTGTGGGGCGGGCACGTCACCGTACGCGGATTGTCACCGCAGTTAAAGAAAATGGCGGAGCTTTCCGGCGTCTCCGCGCTCGCGGTGCTGGAAGACACCGGGAAAGGAGCGAAAAGATGAAACAGATCATCAACCGCATGGAGCTGCGCTTCCCGTCCGGCTCCGTCAACGAAAGCTTTGCGCGTGGCGCGGTCTCCGCGTTCGTCCTGTGCCTTGACCCCCTCGTCACAGACTTAAACGATTTAAAGACCGCCGTCAGCGAAGCCGTGACGAACGCCATTGTCCACGGCTACCGCGATACCATCGGCACCGTGTACATAACGGCTGTAATCTACGCGGACGGCACCGTGCAGGTCAAGGTGCGCGACCGCGGCTGCGGCATCCCGGATATCGAAAAAGCCATGGAGCCGCTGTTTACCACCGGGGGAGAGGAGCGCGCGGGGCTCGGCTTTGCCGTGATGCAAAGCTTCTGCGACAGCGTGCGTGTCATTTCAAAGCCTCAAAAAGGCACCACCGTGACGCTCACAAAACGGTTTGAGCGCAAGCCGAATGGAGAATAAAGACTTTGCCGAGCGCAACGTGGGGCTTGTGCGCGCGCTTGTGCCGCGTTTTCTCGGGCGCGGCATCGAATACGACGACCTCTTTCAGGCGGGCTGCGAGGGGCTCATCAAAGCCGCCGCACACTTTGACCCCGACCGCGGCTATAAGTTTTCCACATACGCCGTGCCTGTCATTTTAGGCGAAATGCGCCGCCTGTTCCGCGAGGGCGGCACGGTAAAGGTTTCGCGCGGATTGAAAGAGCTTTCCATAAAAGCGGTGCGCCTATCCGAACAGATCGAAACGGAGACCGGAAAAGCGCCGAGTGTGTCCGTTCTTGCGGAAAAGCTCGGTGTTCCCGAAGAAAAGTGCGCGGAAGCCCTGAATGCCGCGGCACAGCCCGTTTCTCTCACCGGCGACGACGAAAACAACGAGACGGACATTCCCGTCGACGCACCGGAAGAAAAAATCACCGATCACCTCGCCTTGCAGCAAATACTAAAGGCGCTGCCCGAGGAGGACCAGCGCCTTATCTACTATCGCTATTTTAAAAATCAGACCCAAACGGAAACGGCCAAAAGGCTCGGCACCACACAGGTGCAAATCAGCCGTCGCGAGAAAAAATTACTCCTCCGTCTGCGTGGTCTGCTGCTGTGAGGTTGTTTCCGCGCCCGCCAAAACGGTGCGCGTGTTCTTTAAGAAGTTGTAGTCGCTCAGCAGCATGGCGTAATACGCCAAATTCACAACGCCCTGACGCTCCCAACGGTGGCATTCGCGCAAAACGCCCTCGCGCTGAAAGCCGGATTTCTCCAAAATGCGCTGCTTGTCAATGTCCGCATCTAAGCAAACGGACTGCACGCGGTTCACGCGTGCCATCTCAAACAGGTAGCGGCACAGCGCGCCCATAGCTTCTGCCGGATATTCCGTGCCCACACAGCGGCGGCCGAACAAAAAGCGCAGCTGCACCATGTTCATGCCCTCGTCCGCACCGCCGATCTCGATCCACCCGATGAGGTGTGCGAGGTCGGTGTTTGCATATACGCCGAGCGTTACGGTGCGCTTTGCGGCAAACTGCGCGTTTGCATCCTGAATCTTATATTCCGCCTGCACGCGCTCCTTGGCGGGCGCTTCATATTCGTAGCGGTACAGTTCTTCGTCCTGCATAATCTCCCACAGTGCGTCGCCGTCCGCAAAACCAAGGCGGCTCAGCGTCATGTTTGCACTGGTGAGAAACGGGCAGCTCTCAAAAAGCAATTCGGTTCTCATTTCGGTTTCTCCCATCTCTCATAGTATCGTAAGCGGAAGCGGCGTCTTAAACCAGCGCCGGCAGCTCCGCAATATCGTAAATCTTCGGCACGTTTTCCACATTGCCAAAGCCGTAAGCGGCGAAAATAAACGGCACGCCCGCCTGTGTCGCGGAGTTATAATCCCACACCGTGTCGCCCACGTATACCGGGGCTTTCAAGTGATTGTGCTCCACGACCAGCGCGATGTTGTCGGCCTTCGGCTTACCTGTGCTGCCCATGCACTCATAGTCCGTAAAATACTGCGCCATGTTGTGCGCCTTCAAAAACGCCTGAATATACCCGTTGTCGCAGTTGCTCACAATGCACAGCGTGTGCGTTTCGGAAAGCTTTTTCAGTGTCTCGTGCATATGCGGGTATAGCTTTGCGCCGTGCTCCGCAAGATATTCACATTCCAGCTTGAAATCCTCGTTAAAGACTTGCATTCGGCGCTCGTAAGAAAGGTACGGGAACAGCTTCTCCGCCAGATCGTCCATACCAAGGCCCATCACGCCTGCGTATTCCTCTTTTGTGGGCAGGTGCGTCACGTCCGGCTGTGTCTTTAAATATTCGAGCAGCACCAGATGTCCTTCCTCCACGGCGTCCCACAGGGTGCCGTCCAGGTCAAAAATAATGCCATCGTATTTCATCGGAAATCTTTCTCCTTTATATATAATAGTATAGGGGAGAGGGCGCTCAGCCCTCCAAATGGTTCAGATCATACGGCGTTTGCTGATAAACGTAGTAGTTCAGCCAGTTCGCAACAAGCAGATGTGCGTTGCTGCGCCACGTAAACGGGGGTGTCTTCTGGTCGTCGTCATCCGGGAAATAATTGTACGGCACTTTGGGGTTCAAACCCTTATTGATGTCGCGGAAGTATTCCTTCGCCAGCGTGTCGCGGTCATATTCCGCGTGGCCCGTCACAAAGAACTTGCGCCCGCTCTTTTCGGCGACGATATGCACGCCCGCGAGGTCGGAGAGCGAAAGTACAATGAGCTCGTCGTGCTTTTTGATGTCGTCAAGGTAAACCTCCGTGTAGCGCGAGTGCGGCGCAAAGTAATTATCGTCAAAGCCGCGCATCAAGGGATGATACGGGTTCAACACATGGTGATTGTAAATACCGGAGAGCTTTTCTTTCATCAAATGCTTCTGAATGCCATAATGGTAGTAAAGACCGGCCTGCGCGCCCCAGCAGATATAGAGAACGGAATACACATGCGTTTTGCTCCATTCCATAATGGCACACATTTCGTCCCAGTAGTCCACTTCCTCAAACGGCATCTTTTCCACCGGCGCGCCCGTGATGATGAGGCCGTCAAAGCGCTGGTCCTTCACGTCGTTAAAGGTCTTATAAAATGTATTCAGATGATAAGAGCTTGTGTTGCGGCTGACATGCGATGCCATGTGCAGCAACTCAACGTCCACCTGCAGCGGCGTGTTGCCCAGCAAACGCAAAAGCTGCGTCTCGGTCTCGATCTTTGTCGGCATCAAATTAAGTATCGCAATCTTTAAAGGGCGAATGTCCTGCAAAGCGGCGCGCTCGTGCGTCATCACAAAGATGTTTTCGGACTCCAAAACCTCAATGGCGGGCAAATCCGCCTGTATACGAATAGGCATTGCTTTTTTTACCTCCGTCATATATACTATTATATAGGGCACAGGGGCCCGATACGTTTCAGTATAGCATACTTTGTCCCTCTGTAAAAGAGAGTAAAAGCGGTTTGAAGCGATTTTTTTCAAAGTTTTTTCAAAAGTTTTTCGGACTTTTTTCAGAAAAAACCGAAAAACGCAAAAGAAAAAGCGAAAGCGGCGGTTTTGCTTACACTGTATGTTGTTGATTTTGCGAAATCAAAACACAATATATGCACACAAAAAAGAAAATCGAAAAAAACTTAAAAAAAACGAAAAAAAGTGTTGACAAAAAGGGTTCCCCGTGGTATTATATACAAGCGCTCGAGAGAGACGGCAAAAAACTGAAAGCGAAAAGCTTAAAAGGAAAGCCGCTTGAAAGAGAGCACAGGACCTTGAAAATTAAACAACGAGAGA
>NZ_JBKWAE010000016.1:0-52097 GCF_046974225.1 Hominenteromicrobium sp.
CCACATATCCACTGTCCTCCAACAGCGACAAAAAGAAAAACAGCGTCACAATGACCGGCAGAAAGCTCAAAACGCTGCCGACGCCGGTGAAAATACCATCGATGACAAGCGAGTGCAGCACAGGGTTCACGTTCGCTGCCGTCATGCCGCGGTCGACAATATCCGTCAGCGCGCCGATGCCCATGTCCAGTAAATTCGATAAAAACGCGCCGATGACGTTAAACGTCAGCCAGAATACAAGACCCATAATGCCGATAAACGCCGGTATTGCCGTGTATTTGCCGGTCAAAATGCGGTCTATCGCCACGCTTCTTGCGTGCTCGCGGCTTTCCTTCGGCTTTACGACCGCAGCGCCACACACTTTTTGAATGAAGCTGAAGCGCATGTCGGCAATGGCGGCGGCGCGGTCGAGCCCGCGTTCCTTTTCCATCTGCGTGATGATGTGCTCCAGTGTCTCCTTTTCGTTCTGGTCGAGGTTCAGCCGGTCCAAAACAAGCTGATCGCCCTCGGCGAGCTTGCTCGCCGCAAAGCGTACCGGGATGCCCGCATCGTGGGCATGGTCTTCAATGAGGCTCATAATGCCGTGTAAACAGCGGTGTACCGCGCCGTTGTGGTCGTTCACATCGCAGAAGTCCTGCCGTCCCGGCGCTTCCCGGTACTTTGCCACGTGCACAGCGTGGTCGATAAGCTCCTCAATACCCTCGTTTTTCGCGGCGGAGATCGGCACCACGGGGATGCCGAGCATCTCCTCCATCTCGTTCACGCGCACAGAGCCGCCGTTTTGGCGCACCTCGTCCATCATATTGAGCGCCAGAACCATCGGCACATCCAGCTCCATCAGCTGCATCGTCAGGTACAAATTGCGTTCTATGTTCGTCGCGTCCACAATGTTGATGATGCCGCGCGGATGCTCATCCAAAACGAAGCGCCGCGTGACGAGCTCCTCGCTCGAGTACGGCGACATGGAGTAAATGCCCGGCAGGTCGGTGACGAGCGTGTTTTCCACGCCGCGTATCGCACCGTCTTTGCGGTCCACCGTCACGCCCGGAAAGTTGCCCACGTGCTGGTTAGAGCCCGTCAGCTGATTAAACAGCGTCGTTTTGCCGCAGTTCTGATTGCCCGCAAGTGCAAAGGTCAGCGTTTCTCCGGGCGGCAGCGGCTCGCCGGTCTGCACGTGGTACTTGCCGCCCTCGCCGAGACCCGGGTGAAAAATCGGGCGCGCGTCCTGCGGCCGCATCGGCTCCGTTATCGTGTCGCGAATTTTATCGATCTCTATTTTTTCCGCATCGGCAAGGCGCAGCGTCAGCTCGTAGCCATGTATGCGCACCTCAACGGGGTCGCCCATAGGTGCGAATTTCACCATGGTGACGTCCGCCTTCGGAATGAGCCCCATATCCAGAAAATGTTGGCGCAGCGCGCCCTCGCCGCCAACGCTTGTCACCGTTGCCGTTTTGCCGATCGGCAGGTCTTTCAGTGTCATGTTCTTGCCCCTTTTCTATCCCGATTAGACGTTTTAAGTCTATTATGTTGCTCGGAATTTGTCAAGGGCATTTCTACGCAAAAGCACGCTTATATCTGCGTTTAGCCCCAGATAAAGTGTGCTTTTACACTCTGTTTCGCTGTTATTCGCCCAATTCTGCGCTGTGGATTGTTGCGGTCATTTCTTTGTGCCACAGCTTTTCGCGCCACATGCCCACAAACTGCGGGCCGCAGAAATTACTCGTCATTCTCGACCCGCACATTGAAAAAAGAGTTTTGTCAAAAGACAAAACTCTTTTTTGGTGGGCCACAACATTTGATAGACAAAAAGAAGTCCCTTCTTTTCTATTTTTTCCGCTTTCAATTTTGCTTAACAGCGCATCGGTGATTTCAACTTCATCGTCGCCGGTAGTGAACGTGATCGTGAATTTATCGTCATATAAGAATATCTTATTGACAAATAGTTTTATCAACGTCCGTCGATATGTATTGTCCTTGATATCGCCTTTTGAAAGTGCTGTTAATCTCTGCACAACTTGTTCTTTCGTTAAAACGTAATGACGTGATTTTTCGATTTCAATCTGGCGTTCAAGCTCTTTGATTTCCGCCGCCAGCTTTTCTAAATCTATGATAAACATTTTCCGCACTTCATCACTCGAACACTGGCGGAGAGCCGTCATTTGGTTTTCTTTCTCCCGTTCAGCGGTTTTTAATTCCCCTTCTAACCTTTTCTGCTCGGATACATCGTCATTTTGTGCTGAGATTTTTACGACCTCATTCGCTATCCTATTGATATTCTTCGGGGTAAGTAACTTTTTGCATTCTTCCACAACCACATCCTCTATGTAGTTTTTCATAATCATTTTCTTTTTGCATGGCTTTCTGGCACCCGAATTTTTACACTTGTAGTAGTTGTAAATCACCCCTTTTGTACTGATTTGGTTTGAGCTATGTCCGATCATCATAGACTTACAGTACCCGCAATATAACTTAGTGGTCAGAAGATATTCGGCCTTTGCTCTCGCCCGCGCCGGAGCCTGTTTATTCAGCTTCATTTTATCCTGAACTTTTTCAAATAACGCATCATCGATAATTCTCGGCATCCCGCCTGCCACTTCAATATCTTTGTATTTGTAAATGCCCAAGTATTTCCGGTTTTTCAGCAGCACGTGCAAAGAGGATTTATTGAACTGTGCTCCCTTTGCCGTTTTTATATGCCGTTCGTTCAAATTGTCGCAGATTTGTTTTGCGCTCCATCCTCCCGCATATTTCGTATAAATTTCTTTCACGATGGGAGCCTTCTGCGGATCAAGAACATATTTATGATTTTGAATTCTATATCCTAACGGTGTAGTCCCTCCGTTGGATAAGCACTTCTCCGCATTGACGTCCATTCCTCGTTTTACCTTTTGGGTCAAATCATCGGAATAAAACTGATCTATACAAATTTTTACCAGATTGGCAAAGCTGCCATACGGAGAATCGTCATATTTTTCTGTGGCGGAGCGAACAGAGACACCCAACTCGGTCAATTTGTTTATATTATTCAATACTTGGCGTACCTGTCTTCCGAAACGGTCAGACGAGTAGATAATAACCGTGTCAAACTGCTTCTTCTCCGCATCTTTCAGCATTTTTTGAAACTGGTATCGATCATCACTTCTGCCTGTTTTAGCTCTGTCCGCGTATTCATGAATTACGGAGAATCCGTTTGCCTGCGCATATTCATGGCAAACTTTCAGCTGTCCCTCTATACTTTCTTCTCTCTGCTTGCTATCACTGTACCTCGCATAAATAACCGCTAACATCAAATATTGACCTCCTTGTTTTTTAGTGCGTCCAACAATTTGTTAAAAATCAGTTGGTTCGGATAATATCTGTAATCGGCAAATACGGATATTCCGTTTTTCTCGTAATATTCTATTATTGCCGCCGCACAAGCAGCACTGCGGCTTTGACCGTATTCACATTGGCAGATTATATCGAAGCCGTCATCATGAGCCTTTTGTATAAACGCCGCAAGACTATCCGCTTCCGGGAAATACGTATCAAACGACAAACCAAAATCTTCCAATGTTTCCATATCAATATCATGAACTTCCACTTGAAAAACCCGTTCCGGCAAGCCTTTATAATCGACCGGTTCCGAAATCTCCCCGGTTCGAATATTCGGCGGGTCGTAAAAGCTGATGACCGCTGTTTTCTCCGGGAACCCTTTGCTGATCAACTTTTCAATTTCTTCTCTCGAATAAATACTAACCTTCATGATTTGCCTCCTCGATGATTTTGAGATACTTGTATACGGTTGGATAAGATAATTCGCAAAGCCGCGACAAATCTTTCTTTGTCAACTGCCCTTGTTTATATTTTGGATAATGCCTGTAAAAGGCGCTCGGTATGTCGTCCGCCTTTACACTTGGTCTGCCGACCGTTTTACCTTTCGCTTTGGCATTTTCCATTCCGCTTTTCACGCGCTGGCTGATGATATTTCGTTCTATCTCGCTGAAAACGCCCATCATTTTAAGCATTCCTTCTGTCATTGGGTCAAGCTCTTTGCTGCAGTCTACAACAAAGCTGCCGAGCACCAATTTCAGTTTTTTCTCTTTCGCAAACTCGATGATCTCACAAAGCTGTTTTGTACTGCGTGTAATTCTGCTGACTTCCGTCGCAATGATCGTATCACCAACCGTTACGGTTTTAAGCAGCTTATTCAGTTCCGCGCGATCTGTCTTTGCGCCGCTTTCATATTCCAGATAAATCGTTTCATCCGTTGCGCCTTGTTGTTTAAGCTCTCTGACCTGCCGGTTAATATCCTGAAGCTTTTCATTTGTAGAGCACCGCGCATAACCATAAATCATTGCAAGAACCTCTTTTCTTTCGGTCTGATATTATTATAAGACAGTATTTTGCCAAATTCAAATCCGTTAATAATTCGTTAATATTTAGCAATTTTATAAGCGGAAAGGCCAACCCAATTTACTTTATAAAAAACAACCGTAATCCCTAAGGACTACGGCTGTTTATCAGACTATTTGATTATAAACGAAAAGAGATGTTTGGGGTTATATCCATAGAGTACAAGTAAAACGATTATCGACAATGTGAACAATAAGGTGCCAGAGTACAACCGACACAACCATCCCTTGCGCCTAATCTTGCCCTCTTGCATCCACTACTCAAATAATAATCTTTCTTACCATCATTATTGTTGGAATTGTTGTTGGTGCTTCCACCTTTAGATGCAGCCAAAAGCACACTTGTCGCTAAAAGACCTGCACCGATTTTTAAGCCCTTTTTCACACTTTCACCGCTTTCCTTATCCATGAACGAGAATAACCCTTTTTTCTTTTTGGGTTCTTCCGAAGCGTTCTGACCCTGCGCCATATTGGAGTTTGCCGGTACCATTCCCGGAAAATCACTCTCGGTATAAACGATCTTTGTAAAATCCGGGTAGATGAAATAATCGAATATCTTCTGTACTTCATCTGTTAGGCCAAACTTTTCTTCTATGGTTTTATAAATCGCAGCCGCATTCGGTTTTTTCAAAATACAATCAAACAGAACATCCGCAACTTTTTCCTGCGGAAAATTCGGGTTATGAACACTTTCAAGAACTGCGTTTATGTCATCGATCTTACCACTGTCGGCAAGCCAAATATCCTTGCCGTTTTCTCGTAAAATCCCCACCAAAGTAATGACTGCGTTCCAATAATCCTGAAATACATTGTGGAGCAGAAGGTGTGTGCGAATTCGCTGATAAAGTTCCGCTTTTTGCGGCGCTGTAATTTCCGAACCTTCAAGCGTACTTTCCACCGCGCCTTGTACAAGCCCCCGTGCGAAGCTTCCCCGGTTACTAAACAGCGAACCGATGCCGTTTTTGAGATTCTGCGTAACTTTGGCATTGTTTTGTTCCGTTAATTTAACACTTTCATTTGTTGTACGCAAATCATTCAAGGCCGTGTGAAAGGTTTCAATATTCTTTGCGCTAAAAGTATCGATGGAGAACTGATAAATACCTTCAGACACAAGAATATCAACCGCTTTGCTGCTGACGATTTTCAAATTTTCCAGATAAATGTCTTGGAATAAAGCTCTGAATGTGTCGAGGTCATGGATTTTTTCTTTATACTCCTCGGCCGCTTTATCCGCACATGCTTTGGCAAGTTTCATGAATTTGGTGCGATATGTAATAAAGGCATCAAATCTTGCCGGGATCACCAACTCTTTACCATTTAAAGTAAAGACTTTTTCACTGCCTGTATAAGCGGTGAAAGCTTCTTCCATAATGTTTCCCATTGTTTCAAACCTCCGCTTTTTTACATTTTATTTTTACAACACACCTGTCACAGTGCGGATTATTCTTCGTGCATATTTCTCCATAGTTTTTGGCACAATATGCCCAGAGAATATAATCCACCTCCGCTGCCGGTCTGTTTAACTGCCTTGCAATAGCCGCCACAATGTCTATCGCTTCATAGGCAGGTGCATTTTCGTGCTCGGAACAATCTAAAATATTCCTGCCTAAAATACGACGGATATGCCTATCCGGCTTTGCTATATCATAACCAACATTTTTCAGATACTCCGTTATGAGCGCTTCGCCGAATTGAATGAACTTATGTGGGCTTTTCGGTGACGACAGTTCTTTCACGAGTGTCTTCTGCGTTTCATCTTTAACCAAAATTTTCATATAGAAGCTATCAATGCTGCCATATTGCCGTTCAAGCGAAAGAAGTTTGCTGACATTTTCCGTTATCAGTGCATTCATTTGTTTTTTGGTGTACGGAGAACCGAGTTTATAAGATAGAATTTTATCTGAAATTTCTTCTGGATCACAACTGAGAAGTTTTTCTGTATCATATTGGCAAAATAAATCGTCAATAGCCGATATTTCGCCGGTATTTATATCGATATACGGCTCTAATCTGCTCCACTGTGCGCCGAAGGACAACAACGAATACACCATTGCACGAATATGGTCGCCGACCGAGAATTTATCGCCCGCATCTCTTTTATCCAGTTGATGTTTGATGAATGTGTTCTCCCAAAGCTTTTTCCCTTGAACTTCTCCATTAACTACAAAAAGCTGGTTTTTCAACTGTTTATCCATGAGAAGAACAAATTCCGCTGCTCTTTCAATATTCTTCATATTCCTCTCCCCGTGCACTACTCTTTATCCACTTCAATAAATATTTCAGGACTTACATTCAGGGCGAGACAAATTGCGCGCAGGTCATCGGCGTACATGGTTTTTTCTCCATTCATCATGGCATCAAAGTCCACTTGGGGTATGCCTGCTTTTTGTGCGACCGCGAATTGCCCGCAGCCGCTTCCTTCTATGTAAGCTCGCACTTTTTTGTAAACTTCCATATTTACGCCTCCGCAAATACAGTATTACTGTACTTGTATTTATAATATCACAGTATTTCTGTGAAGTCAGCGTATAAGTACAGAATTTCTTGATTTCATCCTTGCAATTTATTTATTTTCGCGTATAATGTTCATAGAATGAGGTGAATTCCGTGAAATATGAAATTGGCGGCAGGATACGTTTATATCGCAAGCAAAGCGGCTTAACGCAAGAGCAATTAGCCAGTAAAATAAATGTAACCAAAAGTCGTGTATCCAACTGGGAACAAGGCATCAACCGCCCCGACGCGGATATTCTTGCCGACATTTGCCGCGCTTTGAATGTTTCACCAAGCGACCTGCTTGACGTTCATTTATCCACTGATGAATTGACCGACCATGAACGAAAGGTCATTCGGGCATATCGCTCAAAGCCTGAAATACAGCAGGCTGTTAATATCTTACTGGGCGTGGAAGGAGAATAACCCTTTCAGAACAAGGCGCTACACCGCCAAGATCAAATGTGCTCATGTCTCCCCTATCTTTTTACCTACGCATACTCCCTTGCCTTATCCGGTATAAAAGCCGGTTATCTCAATAGCCGCACCTTATATATTATTGAGATAACAAACGGAAGGAGGATATTCGCATGAAGATACGCAAAAGACCGATTACTGCGGCTGATGATCTGTCTGTGAACCGTTGTACGTTTACCCCGGAAGATGTTGCCGCTTTTCTTTCGCAAATCTATGAGCTTCAAGGTCTTGGAATTTCTCTCAATGAGAATGCAGATGGATGCGCCGAATTTACGATTGGCGACTCTGTTTATAACATCGCTAACCTCTAACCTGAAAGCTTACTGTACAGAAAAAGCCATTGAACCCCGATTTTGGATTCAATGGCTTTTGTTATACAATATATTCCTTAATAGAATTTATTTGGAAATAATACCGTCATTATCTCCACATCTCCATTAAAACTCCACTTCCTCATCTTGGTCTTCTTTATCTTCCTGAATATATGGAGGTAATTGAGATATTTTTTCGTTTTCTATCGTAATGAGACTTCCCTTCGCAGTCGATTTGATGGTAAAATTAATCCCGACGTTCTTTAGGTTACTATGTAATTCATTGAGCTTGCGTGACAACGCATTGGCTGCCGGCGGAACCGCCCTTGTTCCTAAGCCGGTTTCATCGGCTGCCGTACGCAAATAGTTCCATAACTCTGAAACTAAGCCCTTCCATTCTCTTTTGTTTTCCATAAAGTCGATCATCAAGGTGGCTACGCTGTCCGAACTGATCAACTCATAATTGCTCTTTTCGCGATTCGCATTGTACTCTGAAAGGAATTTCTCCCCCTGACCGCCTAAGGCTTCTCCGATTGCATACCCCCAACGGCAAAAGTCGGCCATTCGAGGCAATTTTCTCAAATGAACATCTGGGTAAATGCGCATCGCTTTCGAGAGCACGTCGAACACTCCGCCGAGAATATCCGGCAGGTCTTCTTCAAATTCCTGTTCAAGTTCCGTTAGCTCTCGCCTATCTTCTTCATCGACACGAGACAGCTCTAAAAGAATGGAACGATCTAATAAATCAGAGCTGTTTGCCACATTATTGATTCCGTTAATAGCCAGACATCTCTTGAACAAGAAGAAATGGCTTTCATCGTCCGTATACAATTTTCTGGATTGAACTGCTTCACCCGTTATGGCTCTGCAAAATAAATCGCTCGTATCTTGGTTGATTTTAGAAAGATTATCGAACGGCAAAAACCAGTGTTCCTGCAAGCCTATTAACTTTGACGGCATATCTTTATGTAAAGATAGAGTTTTTACGATCGACGGGTCGATGGCTTTCTTCAAAAAAGTACAAGCCGTCGTCTTCGCAGCGCCCTTTTCGCCAAAAACGATTATTGCGCTATGTACGATGTCTGGTACAAAGCAGCTGACAAACCAACACAAAAACAGGGTTTTCTGGTTCTTGATGTTGATGTATTTCAAGATTTTCTGAATATCTCCGTTTTTGCGCGGCAAACACTGCTCTTTTTGATGGTTATATCGATCGAATAGTATTTTATCTTCCTCTCTGATCTCCCACCCTTCTTCTGTAATTTTTACAAATTTCCAATCTTCCGTTCTCAAATCATACCAAAAGGCATTCTCTGCTTTTCCGACTCGGTTATAGAGCTTCACCTTTTTGCTATTTTCAAAAAGCGTTTTGCCTTTTAAGTATAAAGCCACTTGTTTCGTGTTCTCCGATTTTAGTCCACTTTGTGTCTTTTCACGATACACATAGGATGCATACGTGTTAAATTCTCCGCTCTCGATTTTCATAACCTTCAAATGCTTATTTTGTCTAAGCGCAATGTACGGCTCATTATTTTCGCTGTTGATAAACAGTGTTGCACCTTGCTCTTGGAGAATTTCCAGTAAAGTATTTTCTTGTGTTTTATTTTTACCCGATTTTCTTTTTTGGGGTTCCGATTTCAATTCTGTGCTTTCATCCTGTTCCAAAATATCCAAATAAGGCAAATCATCCACTTCCTCCATAGAGTGTCCCGCTTTCAGCCAGTCGTATACATCGCCTTTAGGCGGCAAGCCGGGCAGACAAACAATTTTTGCATTCGGAATATTCTCCACAATTTTCTTCGCGTATTTCATTCCGGGTTTATCATTATCCGGAAGAATGACGACCTCTTTACCCATGAAGTAATCCTGATATTCCGAAAGCCATTTTGACCCGGAACCGCAGTTAAGCGTGGTTGCAACTCTTCCTGCCTGAATAACCGCGTCCGCACACTTTTCTCCTTCGACGAAGTAGACCTTCTGAGCACGAATGACCTCCGGCAAATTGTACGGAACCGGCTTTTTATCGCCAAGTCCCTTTTCCCCGTTCGGGCGTACAAAAGAAAAACTCTTTTTCCCATCCGCTTTATCGAAACGATTTTTGGTATAAGCGATAGAACCATCCGCATTGTAATAAGTATAGACCGTTTTGCTCATAGTATTTGTTTCATTCCTTTCATCATTGTCATACATATCTTTTAGTTTTAGCCCCACGTTATTCAGAATATCTTCCGCTTTGCACCCGGCAAAGCAGTTGAGTAAAATCTGTTTTCTGTCTTTTGAAAGTCCAATAGACAAGCTGGGGCTATGATCGTCGTGCGCAGGGCAAATTGCCATGTACTGATTTTCAGATACCTGCTTTACACCCTGAAATTTTAATAGTAAATCTTGAATTTTCATTTTTTACTCTTCCTTTCATTTGATTTAGTTTTTGGAGGTGTTTTCACGGCTGCTTGTGTTTTTCACCTCCTTCGTTTCGTCTTTCTGCTTTCTTTTTGCACTTTCGATTTCTCGTGATAGTACATCAAAGCATTCGATTGCAAATTCTCTTGCGAGTTTCGTTGAAATTGTGAAGTCAGTCATCTTGACAACCCTCCAAAAATTTTTTGTTTTGTGCTGCCTATAACTGATATTCACAATTAAATTCACTTGACGGAACTAAACGGGTATAGTATTCTATTAAATAAGAAAGGGATGTTTATGGAACTAAATTTAAGCATGAATACATCTGATTACGAATGCAGAGAATATCTGGCTTCCATACGATGGAAAAACGGGTTTACGTGTCCGCGCTGCGGTTGTGCTGAAGCTTGGGAAACGAAAGAGGTCAAATATAAATGTAAGAAATGCGGATATAAAATGTCTGTTACCGCCGGGACGATTTTTCAAGATTCACACACGCCGTTAGAGAAATGGTTTGCCGCCATAGATTTGATAAACGCATCAAACGGAATAATCACGGCAAGTTTTCTCCAAAACAAATTAAAATTGGGCAGTAACCGCACCGCCCAAAGAATGACACATTTTATTAAAAGAGCTCTTGTAAGAACACAAATCAGAAAATACAGAAGAGCACCCGCAGAGATGTTAAACTTGCCCGTAGAAATCGATGTCATTCCGATCGTCATTACGCGCGAGCACTTTTTCGTAATTACCGCTGTTGAAAAGCTTGGCAATCGTACCGGCCGTATTCAGATCAAACAAACCGATAACAGTCCGCAGGAATTTGCAGATTTTATCCGAAATACGATTAAAGTAAACACTTCTCAAAATGGGCAAAAGAAAATCGGTATTATTTGCCCCAAGATTTTGCCAAGTGAAATACGTGAAGAATATAATCAACTAATAAAGAATTCACGTTATGCCTATAACGCTTCTAAAAACGTGTCTTCAAAATTCAAGAAATATATAAGTGAACGTTATCATGGAAACTTCGACGTCTGCTGCAAAAATTTCTGTATTACGCAAAACGCAAGATTTACTTCTGTTTCTTTTGAAGAAATTCTCGAAATCATGTTAAAATAAAAAAAGACGGCACTGCCATACAGACAGTACCGCCTAAGCGTTCATATTTACATTTCATTGCAAAGATTTGCAAAAGCCAAAGCCCCCAAGAAAGAAGATTTCTTGAGGGCTTTGTTTAATATTGCTCTGGTGGGCCATCAGGGACTCGAACCTTGGACCAACCGGTTATGAGCCGGTAGCTCTAACCAACTGAGCTAATGGCCCGACTATATATCGGAACTTAGCAATTATAGCACAAACAGCATATAATTGCAAGACCTAAATTCACCCGTGCGAAAAGAAAAAGGAGAGCCGCAAAACGACTCTCCCGTTCTTTACAGGTTTATATGACCCGAAAATTATTCCTTATTGCAGTCGCAGTTTTCGCCGCAATCGCAGGAATCGTCTTCTTCGAGGTCGAACTCCAGCGTTTCGCCGCAGTTCGGGCAATCGATGGAGCCCTCATCGAGCATTTCTTCGTTGAGCTCGATGGTATCGCCGCACTTCGGGCAGGTGACTTCGTAATAGCATTCGTCTTCCCATGCGTCGTCATCGTCATCGTCATCGTCCTCGTCGATGTCGTAGAACTCTTCTTCCAGCTCGCCGAGGTCTTCGTCGATCTCGTCTACCTGGCCGCTGAGCTCATCGTATGCGTCTTCCATTTCCTCAACGGAAAGGGAGAGGTCATCGAGCAGGTCAACGATCGCGTTGAAGAGCTTCGTCTCCTTCGCATTCGGGTCCAGATCCATGCCTTCCATCAAACCGCGGATGTATGCCGCTTTCTCGGAATTTGTCATGCTTGCACCTATCTTTCCGGCAGGCAAACGCGCTGCCTAATGTAGGGCTTTCGCCCCGGGTGTTTCGGCGTATGGAACAAGGAAAAACGCTTATGCGCGCTCCATGTACTCGCCGGTTCTGGTATCGACGCGGATCATTTCGCCTTCGTTGATGAAGATCGGAACCTTGATCTCTGCGCCGGTCTCCAGCGTAGCGGGCTTCGTGACGTTCGTAGCGGTATCGCCCTTCACGCCCGGCTCGGTCTCTGTGACCTGAAGCTCAACAAAGTTCGGCGGCTCAATGCCGAAAACGTTGCCCTTGTAGGAGAGCACCTTGCAAACCATGTTTTCCTTCACAAAGCGGAAGTTGTCGCCGAGGACATTCGGGCTGATCGGCAGCTGCTCATAGGTCTCGCTGTCCATGAAATAGTACAGGTCGCCGTCATTGTAGAGATACTCCATGTCCTTTCTCTCAATGAAAGCGGTCGGATACTTATCGTTCGGGTTGAACGTCTTTTCCGTCACGGCACCGGAAATCACGTTGCGGATCTTGGTGCGGACGAACGCCGCGCCCTTACCGGGCTTGACGTGCTGGAATTCAATGATCGAGTAAACGTTGCCGTCCATTTCAAAGGTGACGCCGTTTCTGAAATCGCCTGCGGTTACCATATAGATAATACCTCCAAATTTTTCTTAGGTCTATTGTATAACAGAAAGTGGCTTTTTTCAAGAAAAAACCGTTCTGTTTCTCCGTTTTTTCGGAAATTTTACAGGATGATGAGCTCCTTCGGGGAATGCGTGAGGCTGCGGCAGCCGTCATCTGTGATGAGCAGCATGTCTTCAATGCGCACGCCGCACTTGCCCGGGATGTAGATGCCCGGCTCGTCGGTGATGACCATGCCCGGCTCGCAGATGGTCTCATCGGTCTTATTGAAGCGCGGCCACTCGTGAATCTCGAAGCCTACGCCGTGGCCGAGGCCGTGACCGAACGTGTTCGGGTACGGGGTCTCGATGATGTCGCGCGCGATCTTATCCACATCGCAGCAGCGCATGCCTGGGTGTGCGCCGTCGATAACGGCGAGCTGTGCTTTTAAAACCGTGTTGTAGATGGCTCTCTGCTCATCGTTTACATAGCCGAGCGCGACGGTACGGGTCATATCGGAATGATAGCCCGCGAGCATAGCGCCGGTATCCATGGTGATAAGATCGCCTTTTTTGATCTGTGTGTTGCCCGGAATGCCGTGGCACTGCGAGCCGTTTGCGCCGGTGACAACGATGGGGTTGAACGCATTGCCGTCTGCACCCGCTTTGCGCATGAAGAACTCAATCTCCAGCGCGATTTCGCGCTCCGTTACGCCTTCCTTGATATAGGGGAGGATGTGCTCAAACGTAGCGTCTGTGATGGCCTGTGCGTCACAGATTCTCTTCACTTCCTCATCGCTCTTGACGATGCGCTGCTTGCGGATGGCATCGTCCAAGGTCGTATTCAAAATCGCCTTAGCGCCGCACTCTTCGGAGAGCTGCTCAAAACGCTTCGCATGACCGTAGGGCAGAGCGGCGTATTCCATGTACACCTCGGTGATGCCGTGCTTTTTCAGAAGCGTCTTATAGGTTTCGTTAAGCGAGGTGAACTCCACAACCTCCACATTTTGCGCCTTGGCGCGTGCGGCCTCGGTGTAACGGAAATCGAGGAGATAATAAGCCTGCTCGGAAGTGAGCAGCAGTGCGCCGTCTGTGGACGGGAACGCCGTGAGGTAATAGAGGTTCGTTTCGGAAACGATCAGCGCCGCTTTTTTGCTATCGCCGCCGATGACAGAATTGGTAAGACGTTCGATCGGATTGCTCATTGATAATTCCCCTTTCTAATGTGTACCCAAAGGTGCCCTTTATGCTTTGCTTTTTACCGTTTCTTCCCCGGCCGTGAGCCGCGTATAGTGCGGGCGCAAAAAGCCTTCCAGACTGCGCTTGAAGCGCACCGTGGCGGAAGGATCCGGCGACAGGGGGTCAAGTAAAACCGACCGCATTCCGCAAAGGTTTGCGCCGAGGATATCGGTGAAGATCTGGTCGCCCACGACAAGGCATTCCCTGCGGGGCGTGCCGGCCATTTTCTTTGCGCGCAGGTAGCCGACCGGAAACGGCTTGCACGCGAAAGAAACGAACGGCAGATTGAACTGCGCGGCAAAGGGCGCCACACGTTTTTTGTAATTGTTGGAAACAACGATCAGCTTGACGCCGCTTGCCGTTACGCTTTGTGCCCACGCCCGCACGCCGGGAAACGGCGTCTGCGAGCCGTGCGGCGACATGGTGTTATCCACATCGAGCACGATCATGTGCACATTGAGCGCTTTTAAAAGCTCGGGCGTAAGCTCCGTCACGCAGTGGAGCGTGCCGGTCGGTTTAAATACCGCCATAGCTTCGGTCTTTGCCTCCTGTGTTGCTCGGGAAAAACCCGTTTACACAAAAAAGCGGGCAAAAAGCCCGCTTCTTCACGTTTGATTATTTGTACTTGCGCTTGCGAGCTGCTTCGGACTTCTTCTTGCGCTTAACGGAAGGCTTTTCGTAAGCCTCTCTCTTGCGAACTTCCTGAATAACGCCCGCTCTTGCGCACTGCTTCTTAAAGCGTCTGAGTGCGCTCTCCAAAGATTCGTTGTCTTTGATTCTGATTTCAGCCATCTATATCCCTCCCATCCGCCATCAGGCAGGGGTTTGTATTTGTTACTTAGCACGAAATAACACAAATAATTATAGTGGCAGGGGGCAAAAAAGTCAAGGCTTTTTTCCCGAAAAATAGAAGAAATCCGTTTCTCTTTGCAAAAAAATCCGTTTAGAGCCGTTTATTTGCCTTTTAAAGCGGTGCTGCACGAGTTTTTGGGGCTTCTTTTCCCCTGCTTTGCAACTTTTATGATTAGATGGAAAACGCAGCGCGGCTTTGCGGCTTTGTCATAGGTTTTTTCTTGTTTTTGCTTTTCGGCAATCTGCAAAAATGCTGATAGGAAAATTTTTCAACTGAATTTTGCCCAAAACATTGACAAGCGCGAGCGTTATATTATATAATACCTCCATAAAACCCTGCGCAAATTCCTACTAAAGCGAGGTTACGGATTTATATGAAAAAGACGGCGCTTACAAAAAGCGAAAGCGAAGTCATGTATCTTTTGTGGCACACGGACCGTGCGCTTTCCGCGGCGGAAATGGTCGCGCTTTCCCCACAGAAGACCTGGAAGGACAGCTACATTCACCTGATGGTGAACTCTCTTTTAAAAAAAGGGATGATCACCCCGGCCGGCTTTGTGAAAACGTTTCGCAATTATGCGCGCACCTTTGCACCGTGCATGACAGAGGAGGAGTATGCCCAGTTACAGCTGCGCGACAAAACGATTCAGGATCCCGCGCTCGTGGCGCCGTTCCTCTCTGCGATGATTGACACGGCAGATGACCCGGCTTCGATGATTGACGAGCTCATTGCAATGCTGCATAAGAAGCGCGAAAAATTAGCCGCGAAAAAACAAACATGACGGACATAACGAAAGGCAGGCTGCGTAAGTCTGCCTTTTTGTCGTATTGTAAGGATATATTCGCTGTGAAACCGCCCGAGGAGCAATACCACGCGCCGCAAGACGAGTTATAATTGGTCTTTGCCCACGGGGGTGCAGAAAAGCTTTTCAAATTCCTCGCGGGTCTCGGAATAGGCCAGCGCCCACATCATTTTGGCGATGACGGCTTCCGTTGTCATGTTGGAAGCTTCGAGCACGCGGTATTTTTCCTTGATGATATGGCCCACGCGGTAGACGGAAAGGTTGCTGCCCTCGTGCGGAACCTGCGTGGTGATGACGACGCGTACGCCGTTTTCCATTAACGCAGCAATCTTTTCCTCAAACGCGTTGTCGCCGTAGTACGGGATGCCGCCGACGCCAAAGCTTTCGATGACAACGCCGCGGCAGTGCGCGGTGATGTAATCGAACACGGACGGGTCCATGCCCGGGATGACGCGGATGGAGAGGATCTCCGGTACTAATTTATCGTAGAACACCGCGCCGGGGCACTCCGGGCGCTCATCAATATAGCACAGGAGCTTTTTATCGTAGAACACGCCGATGTCCGGGAAATCAATGCTGGAAAAGGCGTCAAAGCTCTTTGTATGCGTTTTTCTGGCGCGGGTGCCTGCAATGACGTGCCCGTTAAAAACGACGTGTGTGCCGCACGCACGGGCATCTGTGGCGTATACAAACGCTTCAAACAAATTGCGCCGCGCGTCGCCGTCCGGCACCTCGATGGATTTCTGCGCACCCGTTAAAACAACGGGCTTTTCGTTTTTCTGGATAAGATACGAGAGCGTGGCCGCCGCGTAGGACAGCGTATCCGTGCCGTGGGCGATGACAAAGCCGTCGTACTTTGCATAGCTATCGCGGATAATCTCCGCCACGTGGATCCACTGCTTCCAACACATATTGGTACTGTCTAAGCTGTACGGCTGCACGGTATCCACTGCGCACAGGTTTTTCACCTGCGGTACGGCATTTAAAAGTTCCTCCGATGTAATCGCCGGCGTGAGGCCGTTTTCCGTTTTCGCCGAAGCGATGGTTCCGCCGGTCGCAATGAACAGAATTTTTTTCATTCTGCATTTTCCCCTATTCTTCGTGAAATTGCGGAAATATCATACCACATTTTCCTGCATAAATGCAAGCCGCAGAACCGACAAAAAGAGACGAGCCGCAGCCCGCCTCTTTGCTTTTGCGAAATTATTTGAGTGAGATGTTGGACGCAAGGGACAAAAGTGCATCGCCCGTCAGGCGGTACGTTGTCCACTCCTCCATGCGCACGGCGCCGAGGGAATCATAGAACTTGCGGCTTGGGGTGTTCCAATCGAGGCACGCCCACTCCAGTCTGCCGCAGCCGCGCTGCAAAGTGAGCCGCGCAAGGCGCTTTAACAGCAGCTTGCCGTAGCCCTTGCCGCGATATTCCGGCAGCACGAAAAGATCCTCAAGATAAATGCCCGCGCGGCCAAGCCACGTGGAGAAATTGTGGAAGAAAAGCGCAAAGCCCACGGGCTTTTCGTCCTCCGAAACAAGAAAAACCTCTGCTTTTTTCTTTTGGAAGACCCACTCTTTTAAAAGCTCCGGCGTTACAATGACCTGATCTTCCATATTTTCATACGCGGCGAGCGCATGAATAAACTCTAAAATGACCGGAATGTCTGCTTCGGTTGCAAAGCGAATGTTGGCTGCCATGGTTTCCCCCTTATTCTTTCGGCTTTCTGTTGCGGACAATGAGCATGAAGCGGTGCTGCACGCTTGGGATATAGCCTTGCTTTTCACACAGCGCGTCGAGCGCATCGAGCTGCGGCAAGCAGCTTTCTACTGTGAAATTGCCGAACTCCCACGGCAGAACCTTAGCGTACCACACGAGTGCGCCGACATCCAAATAGTGGTCGGTTACATAGGCTTGGTCGCAGAAATTCACCGTAAAGCCGGCGTTTTTGAAGCGCAGCAGCTCGTTTTCGAGGTTAAAGCTCGGCATGGCGGTTTTGTTATTGCCGAGCAAAGCGCGCAGGCGCAAGTTGTTGCTGCCGCCTACCTGCTGCGTGATGAAATATCCGCCGGGCTTTAGGACGCGGCGCACTTCGTTTACGTCATAAGAATCGTGACGATTTAAAACGAGGTCAAAGCTGTTATCCGCAAACGGCAGAGGTTTGTCCTCTTCGGTTTTGCGCACGGTGATGCCGAGCGGCGCTAACTTTTTTTCGCACAGCTCAAAATTCGGCTGCCAGCTTTCCGTGACGCTTGTCTGCGAAAACGGGTGGCGCAGGGACAAAAGGAACTCTCCGCCGCCCGTACCCATATCCAAAATGACGGACTGCGGCTTTAAAAAATCGAGCACCTTTTGCTTATAATCCCACGGCAGCGGGGCTTCCTCTACACGCCCGCGGATGTGCGAAAAATCCCAGCCGTGCATTTCGGCGCTTTGCTCTTCCTGCGTCCAAAGTGCGTGTTTTTCAGTTTGTGTCATGTATTGTGGTCCACCTTGTGGAAAGTTTTGAGGTTACCCGTTTTGCCGTGACGACGGTTAAGCTCCGCGCGCACATCGTCAAGCGGGATGTTCTCGTTCACCATCATGACGGTGAGGTGATAGAGAAGGTCGCTGATTTCGCCCACGGTGTCCTCTTTTTTGCCGTTTTTCGCGGCGATGATGACTTCGCTGCACTCTTCGCCGCACTTTTTGAGGATCTTATCAAGCCCCTGCTCGAAGAGATAGCAGGTGTAGGAGCCCTCCTGCTTTTCGTCCTTGCGCTCCAAAACGGTATCATAAAGCTGCTGCAAAATGTCCATAGTGTTCCCTCCGTCAGTTTCTTGCAATCTCTTTGTAGAAGCAGCTGTGGCTGCCGGTGTGGCACGCCGCGCCTGTCTGCACGACCTTTACGAGCAGTGTATCGTCGTCGCAGTCGGCATACATACTGATGACCTTCTGCGTATGGCCGCTCGTTGCGCCCTTGTTCCACAGCGTTTGGCGGCTGCGGCTGTAAAACCACGTGTAGCCCGTCTCCAGCGTTTTCGCCATGGATTCGCGGTTCATGTATGCCAGCATGAGCACTTCGTTTGTGGAGGCCTCCTGCACGATGCACGGGATGAGCTCCGATTTCTTGAAGTAGCGCTCAAGATGGTCTTCCTCTTCTTCGCTGCACTTGAACGATTTGCCGGAAAGGCGCTGACTGGCGGTGATGGCCGCCGTTAAGTCCAACGCTTTCGTATAAATGGATTTGCCCGCAATCGCACCGTACACGCCGAGGGCGTTGAGGTCTACGATGTCCTTTAAGTTGCCGACGCCGCCGCTTGCGATGATGTTGCAGCTGACGGCGCGGTTGACCTTATCGAGCATGACGAGGTTCGGGCCGTTCATGGTGCCGTCTTTATAAATATCGGTCACGATGAGGTAGCGCACGCCGATGTCTTCCATGCGCTTTGCCATTTCGAGGTAATCCACTTCGCTTTGAGCCGTCCAGCCCTCTGCCGCCACCTTGCCCTTTAACGCATCAATGCCGACGGCGATCTTTTTGCCGTATTTTTTCACGGCCTCGCGCACGAACTCCGGGCTGTGCAGCGCCGCAGAGCCCAGAATGATGCGATTGATGCCGTGCGAAAGATAATATTCCACGGTGTCCATATCGCGGATACCGCCGCCGACTTCTATATTCATCGAGACATTATCGCGAATGGAGAAAACGGTGCTGTCGTTTACGGGGCGGCGTGCCTTTGCGCCATCGAGGTCGACAAGGTGCACCCAGCGCGCGCCCTGCTCCTCAAACGATTGCGCGGTCTTGACGGGATCCTCCGCCACCTGCTCCGCCGTGGCGTAATCGCCCTGGAACAGGCGGACGCATTTGCCGTCCTTGAGGTCAATCGCCGGTAAAATGATCATGTTATATCCCTTCCTTATTCATTCCAAATTATCGTGTATGCAAAAAAGTTAAAATTTCAAATTATTCCGAAAGCGTGCCCTTGGTGGAAAGCACCGCGCCGGTGCTGTTTTCTGCTGTGGCATCGCACAGGGCGTGCGCGCAGGCTTTGAACAGCGCTTCGATCATATGGTGAGAATTTTTGCCGTAGGGGCAGCGCAGGTGCAGCGTGAAGCCGGCGTTATCGCTAAGCGCGCGGAAGAACTCCTCCGTCATACAGGTGTCAAAATCGCCGACGCGCTCCTGCGGGAACGCAGCGTCGAACACAAGGTACGGGCGGCCGCTGACATCTACGGCGCAGAAGCCGAGCGCTTCATCCATAGGGATCATGGCATGGCCGTAGCGCACGATGCCGCTGCGGTCGCCGAGCGCCTGCTTAAACGCACGGCCGAGCACGATGCCGGTATCTTCCACCGTGTGGTGGCAATCGACATTCCAGTCGCCCTCGGCTTTTAACTGAAGGCCGAAGCCGCCATGCACGGCAAGCGCCGTGAGCATGTGGTCGAAAAAGCCCACGCCGGTATCGACGACAACCTCGCCGCCGTCAAGCCCTAAGGTCAGCTCAATGTTCGTTTCTTTTGTTTGGCGCACAACTGTTGCCGCACGTTCCATATCGTTTCCCCCTAAAAGGGCCTAAAGCCCGATTTACGCTTGCTCTTTTTCTTCAAAGAACCGCTGAATGTGCTCTGTGACCACTGCGTTTTCGCCCGTGGAGCCTGCCGTGATGCGCAGGGCGGACATGTTTTTAAAGTACCGCACCGCGATGGATTCGGCCAAAAGGCGCTCGTAGAGCTCCTTTGCGTACGGTGTGCGCAGAACGACGAAGTTCGTAACGCTCTTTACCGTTTGGAGCTTTTCCGGGAAGCGCTGCGCCATGCGGTCGAATTTCTGCTGTAATTCGTCTCGCGAAAGCAGCAATCTGCGGATGGCGGCATCGGCTTCCGCGCGGTTTTTCAGCACGGCTTCCGCCATTTTCTGCGAGCAGGTGTTGACGTTATACGGCGACTTTACAGCCTTGATGGCGCGGACAAGCTTTTCGTTACCCACGGCAAAGCCCACGCGCAGCGCGGCGAGACCGAATGCTTTGGAGCACGTTTTCAAGATGAGTAAATTATCGTAGTTTTCAAATTCGCCGAGCATAGATTCGTTCCAGAAATCCATATAGGCTTCGTCGAGCACGACGAGCGCGGAGACGCCCCTGATGATTTTGCGCACGGCTTCGCGCGTGAGGCCGACAGACGTCGGATTGCACGGGTTGCTGAAAATGAGCAGCTTTACGTTCTCATTGTTGCAGGTTTCGATCACCTTGTCAATATCGATTGTGAAATTTTCGTCTTTTTTGATTTCGATGCCGCGGCATTCCGAAACGTAGCCGTAAAAATCATACATGGAAAAATCCGGCGTGAGCGTCGCGTAGGTCTCGCCCTTCATCAGAAAGCTCTGGAAAATGACGTTGATGAGCTCATCGCTGCCGTTGCCCGCCGCAACGCACGCCGGCTTTACCTTATAGCTTTTGGCAAAGGCGGCGCACAGGTCTTTTGCGGTGGGATCCGGATAGCGGTTGAGCTCCACTCTCATCATGGCGTGCAAAGCGGACGCCATAACAGATTCCGGCAGGCACAGGAACGATTCATTTGCGTCCAGACGAATTTTATACTCGCCCGCAATGGGTTCATACGGCTCTAAATCGCGGATCTTTTCATTCAGCGTATACATAAACTACCTCCGGGGTCACTTTTTCTTGCGGACGGCGATGGAATTCGCGTGCGCGGTCAGCTCTTCGGTCTCGGCAATGCGGATGATGTCGTCGGCAGCTTTCAGAAGCTCCGCTTCCGTATAGTAGATAAAGCTCGATTTTTTGATAAAATCATCGACGGAAAGCGGCGAGAAGAAACGCGCTGTGCCGCTGGTGGGTAGCACGTGGTTTGGACCCGCAAAGTAATCGCCGAGCGGCTCCGGAGAATAGTTTCCGAGGAACACGGAACCGGCGTTATCGAGCTTGCCGATGTATTCGAGCGGATTTTCGCAGCAGACTTCAAGGTGCTCCGGGGCGAGCTCGTTTGCGAAATCGACGGCTTCCGCCATGTTTTCGCAGACAATAATTGCACCGAAATTTTCGATGGATTCTTTAATGATGTCTTTTCTCGAAAGCGTCTGCATCTGGCGCTCAATCTCCGCGGCGGTCGCTTTTGCAAGGTCTTCCTCCGGGGTAATGAGAATGGCGGACGCCATGCGGTCGTGCTCCGCCTGGCTCATGAGGTCGGCGGCCAAGAACTCCGGCTTCGCGGTTTTATCCGCAATGACGAGAATTTCGCTTGGACCGGCAATCATGTCGATATCGATAGTGCCGTACAGTAATTTCTTTGCCGTGGCGACGAAAATGTTGCCGGGGCCGACGACTTTATCAACCTTCGGGACGGTCTCGGTGCCGTAGGCGAGCGCCGCGACGGCCTGCGCGCCGCCGATGAGGAACACGCGATCTACGCCGGCAATCCTTGCGGCGGCCAAAATGTTTTTATCCGGCTTGCCGGTACGTCCCGGCGGCGTGACCATGACGATCTCGCCGACTTCGGCAATTTTCGCCGGGATGACGTTCATCAAAACAGAGGACGGGTACGCTGCCGTACCGCCCGGCACATACACGCCGACCCTGTGCAGGCCGCGCACGCGCTGACCCATCAGAACACCCGTGGGCGAGGGATCGATGCGGCTTTGCTGCTTTTGTCTGGCGTGGAACGCGCGGATATTTTCTGCGGCGCGCTCCATCGAAGCGATGAACGCCGGGTCGCAGTCTGCGGTGAGCGCATCGATCTCCTCTTTTGTGATCTCCGCTTTCTCCGGCGCCCAGCCGTCGAACTTCATCGTATAGCGTCGCACGGCTTCGTCGCCGTTATCGCGCACGTCCTTCAAAATTTCGGCCACTTTATCCTCTACGCTGCGGTCGTTTTCGCTGACGCGGGCTTTAAGGCTTTGAATAAACGCTTCACAGTAGGCTCTATCGCCTTTGGCAATACGGATCATACGGATTTCTCCTCCCTGTTCTTTTCAATCTGCGCTTCCATACGGGCGGCAAGCGCTTCAATCTCCTGCTTTCTCATTTTAAGGCTGGCGGTGTTTGCGATGAGACGTGCCGAGATACCGGCGATGGTCTCCGTGACCTCCAGACCGTTTTCTTTTAAGGTGGTGCCGGTCTCGACGATATCGACGATGCCGTCTGCAAGGCCGAGCAGCGGGGCAAGCTCTACGGAGCCCTCAATTTTGATGATGCGCACGTCCATGGCGCGGCTTTCAAAGAACTGCCGTGCGACGTTCGGGTATTTGGACGCGACGGTCTTCGCTTTGTAGCCGCTGAAGAAATCCGTACCCTTGCGGCAGGCGAGCGCAAAGCGGCAGCGGCCGAAGCCAAGATCTAAGATTTCGTAAAAATGACTGCCGTTTTCCATGATGGTATCTTTGCCGACGACACCGAGGTCGCACACACCGTTTTCGACGTAAGTGATGACATCGGCAGCTTTGGCTAAAACGACTTCGATCTCGCCGTTTCCAACGGGAAGAATCAGTCTTCTGCCTTTTTCGCGCACTTGCGTGCAATCAAGGCCGATCTGCTCTAAAAGGTTCACGGTGTCTTTTTCGAGGCGCCCTTTTGTGAGGGCAATTCTTAATGGCTTCATGCGTTTTCCTCCCCTCTAAGGACGATGACTTCCGGGATGCCGCGGCGCTTTGCGTAGCGCTCGGCCTCGTCTGCCGTATCGAACACGGAGCTTTCGCAGATTTTGCCGTTTGCTGTCAGCTCGCGAATTTTCATCTGTGCTTTGATCTCCGCGCCGCTTTCCGCGTGGACGAGCACGTCCGGCGTGGGCACGCTTTCAATCCGTCCGTCGTCGAGCAAAACAGAAGCCAGCGCATCGACGTTTGCGGCAAAGCCGATAGCGGGCATGGGGGCATCGAATTGCTTTAAAAGCGTATCGTAGCGGCCGCCCATTAAAACAGCGTCACCGTAGTTTTCCACATAGGCGCTGAAGACGACGCCGGTGTAGTAATCGTTGCGCTGCACAAGGCCGAAATCGACCATCAGGCGGTCATCGAGGCCGAGCGACGACAGCGCGGTATATAGCGTGCGCATATAATCGAGCGTTTCGGAAAGCACGGGGTGGCCTTTGCAGAACTGCTCCGCTTCCGCGAAGACCTCTGCCCCGCCGAACAAGCGCGGCAGCTTTTTGATGGCTTCGGTATATACGGATTTGGGGAGTGCGTCGAGCATATCGCCGAGAGCGGCGTAGTTTTTGGACTCAATCGTCTGGCGGATGTCCTCTTTTTTATCTGCGGAGACGGGCAGCTCATCGGCGAGCGCACCGAAGAACTTTGCGCTGCCGATCTCCAAGCGGAAGTTTTCCGTGCACGCGGAAAGCGCCTCAACGGCGGCGGCGATGACCTCGATATCCGCTTTCAGCCCCGATGCACCCAAAAGCTCGATGCCCGCCTGCGTTGTTTCGTCGCTGCGGCCGGAAAGGTCCTTGCGGTTGCGATAGATCGGCTGGTTATAGTAAAGCCGAATGGGCTTTTCCATCGCCTGCAACCGCGTTGCGGTGAGGCGCGCGATGGGCAGTGTTAAATCGGGACGGAAGACGATGAGCCTACCTTTGTTATCCGTGGATTTATACATCTCATACTGAGGAATGGCGGCGTTTGGGGCATCGAACACGTCGTAGTATTCCATGCCGGGCGTGATGACCTCATTATAGCCGCGCATTTTGAATATATGCGTGAGCCGCTCGCTCACGGTACGCTGCGAAAGGCACTCTTCAAACAGAATATCCTTGGTGCCCTCCGGCGTGATTTTGTTGAACTTCTTCATAACGACCGTCCTTCCGCTTTAATGTAATGACGTGTTACAATAATATCATGTAGCTGTGCGCTTGTCAAGACTTTCCCTGCTTTGTGTATACACGTATATACGCATAGATATGCAGAAAGGCGGAAGCAACTTCTTGCGTCCGCCTAATGGCATTAAAACAGTGATGTCTGGCTGCTGTCCGGCAGACCCTGCAGTGCGCCGGCACTTTTTAAAACGTCGATAACAGCGCTGGAGACCTTGGCGCGGGACTGCACTTCGTCGATGGAGATGAACTCCTCGCTACCCGTGCACGCTTCATACAAGCTGTGCGCCGCCGCCTCGCCCACACCGGGCAGGGACGAGAACGGCAGACGGATCTTGCCGTCTTCGACAAGGAACTTTTTCGCATCGGATTTATACAGGTCGACCGGCAAAAGCTCGATGCCGCGGCACAGCATTTCGTTGATGATCTGGAATGTGGAATACGCCGCGTCTTCCTTGACAGTGGACTGGTGCTCCTTTTGCTTCTGCTCCAGCTCGCGCATACGGCGCTGTACGGCGGCACGCCCCTGCACGGCGGTGGCGCCGTCGAAATCTTCACTGCGCACGGTAAAGTACGCCGCGTAGTATTCCACGGGATAATGCACCTTGTACCAGCCGAGGCGCAGCGTCGCGATCATGTAGGCGGCAGCGTGCGCTTTCGGGAACATGTACTTAATCTTATAGCAGGACTCGATGTACCAATCCGGCACGTTATGCTCCTTCATGGCGGCGATGTGCTCCTGCGTGAAAAGCTTTTTCGCGTTGCCCTTACGGGTGATTTCCATAATCTTAAACGCCATTTTTGGCTCAAGGCCCTTTAAGAGCAGGTAGGTCATGATGCTGTCTCGCGTACCGATGACGGTGGCGATGGTGCAGGTGCCGCCTTTGATGAGGTCCTGCGCGTTGCCGATCCAAACGTCCGTGCCGTGGGACAGACCCGAGACCTGCAGAAGGTCGGAGAATGTCTTCGGCTGGGCATCGATGAGCATTTGGCGCACGAACGGCGTGCCGCACTCCGGCAAAGAGAACGTGCCCGTTAACGAGCCGATGTCCTCCGGCGTGACGCCGAGCGCTTCCGTGGACGTAAACAGCGACATGACCGCCGGGTCGCTCATGGAGACCTTCATGACGGGAATGCCGGTGTAATCTTCGAGATAGCGGTAGATGGTCGGCACATCGTGGCCGAGCTCGTCCAGCTTACAAATGGTATCGTGAATGGAATGGAAGTCGAAGTGCGTGGTGATGTTATCGGAATTCTGGTCGTTTGCGGGGTGCTGCACCGGGCAGAAATCGTAGACCTCTTTGCCCTTTGGCACGACGACCATGCCGCCGGGGTGCTGGCCCGTGGTGCGTTTGATGCCCGTGCAGGAAATGGAAAGGCGTTTTTCCTCCGCGCGGGAAAGCACGCGGGAACGTTCTTCGGCATACTTTTTCACGTAGCCGAACGCGGTTTTATCCGCGACGGTTGCGATGGTGCCGGCCTTGAAGACGTTTTCGCGGCCGAACAGCGTCTCCGTATAGCGGTGCGCACCGCTTTGGTATTCGCCGGAGAAGTTGAGGTCGATATCCGGCGTTTTGTCGCCGTCAAAGCCGAGAAACGTCTCGAATGGGATGGTGTGGCCGTCGCGGTCGAGATCTTCGCCGCAGCGCGGGCACTTTTTCGGCGGCAGATCAAAGCCGGAAAGGTAGCTGCCGTCCGTGATGAACTCGCTGTATTTGCACTTGGGGCAAATGTAGTGCGGCTCCAGCGGGTTAACCTCCGAGATGCCGGACATGGTCGCGACGAACGACGAGCCGACGGAGCCACGCGAGCCGACGAGATAGCCGTGCGCTTCGCTGTCTGCCACGAGCTTTTGCGCCGTCATGTACAAAACGGAGAAGCCGTGCTTGTTGATGGAGCCGAGCTCGCGCTTTAATCGCTTTTCGACGATCTCCGGCAGCGGGTCACCGTACTTTTCCTTGGTGCGCGCCCACGTAATGGAGTTCAGCTGCTCCTCTGCGCCGTCGATGAACGGTGGGAAAACACCCTCCGGGATGGGGCGGATTTCCTCGATCATATCGGCGATCTTGTTCGTATTGGTGACGACAACCTCATACGCTTTTTCTTTGCCGAGATAGTCGAATTCTTTCAGCATTTCGTCCGTGGTGCGCATGTAGAGCGGCGCCTGCTCATCGGCATCCGTGAAGCCCTGACCCGCCATCAAAATGGCGCGGCCTGCGGCGTCTTTCGGGTCTTTGAAGTGCACGTCTCCCGTTGCGACAACAGGCTTTTTCAGCTTTTCGCCGAGCTTTACGATGGTGCGGTTGTACTCTTTTAACTGCTCGATATCGCACGAGCCGTTGCGCACCATGAACATGTTATTGCCAAGCGGCTGGATTTCGAGGTAATCGTAGTAGGAAGCAATCTCGAGTAATTTTTCCCACGGCTCGCCACGCGTAATGGCGCGGAACAGCTCGCCCGCTTCGCATGCGGAGCCGATGATGAGACCCTCGCGGTACCGGTTCAAAACGCTTTTCGGCGTGCGGGGACGCTTATAGAAGTAATTTAGGTGGCCAAACGAGATGAGCTTATAGAGATTCTTTAAACCCACCAAGTTCTTAACGAGAATGATCTGGTGGTAGGTCGGCAGCTTTTTCGGGTCGCCGCCCGCGAGTGCGGTGTTGATCTGCTTGACATCTGTCAGCTTGAAATCATCGACGAGGCGCTGGATGAGGTTGATAAAAATCTCGCCGAGCACGGCGGCATCGTCGCACGCGCGATGGTGATTAAAGGGCTTTAGCTTTAAATACTTCGCGACCGTATCGAGCTTGCAGTTTTTGATGTCCGTCAGCATGGAGCGACACATGGCGACCGTATCGATATACACATACGGGAACGTCATATCGTGGCGGCTGCACACGGCGCGCAGGAACGAGGTATCAAAATTTGCGTTGTGCGCGACAAGAATCACGTCTTCGCCGCAGAACTCAAAGAATTTGCGCACGGCTTCTTCCTCTTTCGGTGCGCCCGCGACCATTTCATCCGTGATACCGGTGAGTTCCGTAATCTTTGCGGGAATGGGCTTTTCGGGATCGACGAATGTATTGAAAGATTCGGTGATTTCGCCGTTATGCACGCGTACCGCGCCGATCTCCGTGATGCGTTCTTTGCCCGAAGAAAGGCCGGTGGTCTCGAGGTCAAAGCAGATGTAATCCGTATTGAGCGGCTTATCGGTCTCGCCGGTGACGGCGGGCACGAGGTCGTTTACAAAGTAGCTTTCCACGCCGTAGATGACCTTGAATTCGCCGCCGCCCTTCTTGATCTTGAGCCACGCGTTCATGGCATCCGGAAACGCCTGCGCGACGCCGTGGTCGGTGATGGCGAGGGCCTTTTGCCCCCATTTATAGGCGCGGTCGATAAGCTCGCCTGCGGGGGTCATGCCGTCCATGGCGGACATGTTCGTATGCAGGTGCAGCTCTACGCGCTTTTCTTTGGCGGTATCGACGACCTCCACCATTTCCGCGCGGGCAATGGCGTTCGGGCGCATAACGTTTTCGCGGTCGTATTTATCGTACTCCACGGAGCCCGTCACGAGCAGCGCCGTACCCTTTTTGATGGCATCGATCTTTGAGCAGTCGTTCGCCTGCTGAATGAGCTTTAACGTGATGGAATTTGTGTAATCGGTAATGTCGATGGAATAAATCTTGCGGGAGCCGTCACGCGTTTCGCGGGATTCGATGTCGAACACCTCGCCCCAAACGGTGATACGTCCGGCTTCGATGGTCGCTTCGGAAATCGGTACCGGCTCCTTTTTCGGCAGATTGCCGAGAATGGGGCGCGCGGTCTCCAGAATGATCTGCGGCATGAGCGATTTGCCCTCGCGCACACTGACGCGGCACTTCGCAGCTTTCTCTTTCATGGCGGCTTCGTAGCGGTCCATTTCTTCGATGACGGCGGCGCGCGCACGCTTTTCTTCCTCGACGTGCAATCGCTCGATGACGGATTCGTCGCCGTTTTGCAGCTCTGTTTTGCCCGTGAACGTCACCGTAACGGGCACGCTGAACCACTCCTGCACCGTTTCGCTGATGGCGCGGTCGGTATGGCGCTTTTCGAGCAGATTGAGTCCGCCGTGCAGCAGCTCTATTGTAAGGGTATTTTCGTTTATGGTGCAGCCTGCGTCTTTAAATGTGCCGTTTAAGCTTGCGTCGAGCTCGCGCACACGCTCCAAAACGGAGGTAACGCAGCTTTCCTGCCACGCCTGAGCGGGGAATGCGGGGGCAAGCTCCACGCGCATATCAGGCAGAATGCGCTCGTGCAGCATACCGTTTACCTCGCGCAGGTCGCTGTACGGCACGAAGGCTTCAAACTTCGTTTTCAGGCGCACCAAACGGTTTTCCCTGTGTATCTCTATTTTTTCGATCTGACCGGCAGCGACGCCGTCTTTCGGCGTATAGCCGGCGCTTTTCAGCAGATCGCCTAATGTTTTCAAGCGCATCTCTCCTATGTAGAATGGTCTGTGTTTTTATGGTGTGAGATGATGCAAAAAGGCCGTACCGCCCGGCACAGCCTGTTTTATTGCAAATTAAAGCTTGTCGATCTCTTCCATCAGGGCGTCCAGAAGCTCAGCTTCCGGCACCTTGCGGATGATCTGACCTTTTTTGAAAATGAGGCCCTCTCCCTTGCCGCCGGTAACGCCGAGGTCGGCCTCGCGCGCTTCGCCGGGGCCGTTGACAACACAGCCCATGACGGCAACGGTGATGTCCTTATCAACGTATTCGAGTGCCTTTTCGACCTTATTGGCAAGGCCGATGAGATCGATACGTGTTCTGCCGCAGGTGGGGCAGGAAACAAGCTTTACGCCGCCGCGCAGACCGAGCGCGCTCAAAATATCGCGGCCGGTGCGAATCTCCTCTGCGGGGTCGGCCGTCAGGGAAACGCGCAGCGTATCGCCGATGCCGCGCTGCAAAAGGCTGCCGATGCCGATGGCGGACTTGACGATCCCCATGCGCAGCGTGCCGGTTTCCGTCACGCCGAGGTGCAGCGGGTAATCGCAGCGCTCCGCGATCCTTTCATACGCCTTGATATTCGTATCGACCGAGGAGGATTTCAGAGAGATGACGATGTCCGTGAAATCGAACTTTTCGAGCAAAGACGCGTGGTAAAGTGCGCTTTCGCACAGCGCTTCCGCTGTGGGCGCGCCGTACTTTGCGAGGATGCTCTTTTCGACCGAACCGGAATTGACGCCGATGCGAATCGGGATTTTCTTTTCGCGGCACACGGTCGCGACGGCTTTTACGCGGTCATCGCCGCCGATGTTGCCGGGATTGATGCGGATTTTGTCCACGCCCGCCGCTGCAGCTTCAAGCGCAAGCTTATAATCGAAATGAATATCCGCCACGAGCGGAATGGAAATTTTCTCTTTGATGGCGGGGATCAGCCGCACGGCATCCATATCGGGGATGGCAGCGCGGAGAATCTGGCAGCCGGCTTTTTCCAGTGCGACCGCCTGCCGCACGCTGCCTTCTATATCGGTGGAGGGCACGTTCAGCATGGACTGCACGGTGACGGGCGCGCCGCCGCCGATTTTCACATTGCCCGCCATGACCTGTTTTGAAATACGTTTCATTGTATCGTCCTTTCCCTTATCCGCCTGTTGCGATGCGCATGATGTCCTGGAACGTGACGGCGAGCATCAGGCAGATGAGCAGTGCAAAGCCGCCTGCGTGCACCCATCGTTCGTACTTTGCCGGAACCGGCCTGCGGAAGATCGCTTCGATGATGAGGAACACAAGCCGTCCGCCGTCGAGCGCCGGCAGCGGCAGTAAATTCACGATGCCGAGGTTCACGGAGATCACAAGCATGATGTACACGATGTTGTTGACCGCCGCGCCGAAGCTCTGCTTAAGCCCCGCGCTTGCGGCCTGCGTGACTGCCTGCGCCGTACCGACCGGACCTGCGAGCTCTTTAAAGCCGAAGCGGCCCGTCACCATGCCGATGAGGCTGTTGAAGATCATGCGCACGGTGGAGTACGTATCCGCAAACGCGTTTTTGATGAGCGTCCACGGCGTTTTTTCTTCGCCCAACACGTAGAAATCCAGCACGGCGCGGTACTGCTTGCCGTCCGCAGATGTTGTGTTGATGGTCAAATCGTTAAAGGTGACGGTCTCTTCGCCGCGCTTTACGGTGAGGTCAAGCGCCGCGGTGCCGTCTGTGGAATCAAGCGCCGCCATACTTAAAGCAAAGGAAAGATCCTGCCCTGTGCGAACGGTGTAGCCGTCGATGGAGGTGATGACGTCGCCCACCTCCACGCCGGCGGCTTCAAACGCAGAATTTTCCGCAAAGCCGGCAATCTGCATGGTGGCGTAGCGGTCTTCCTGTCCGCAGATGACCATCATCAGCAAAACGGCAAGCAGGATATTCATGATGCCGCCCGCCGCGACCACGATCATGCGCTGCCAAACGGGACGGTTGCCAAACGCGCGGGGATCGTCGCTTTTTTCGTCCTCACCCTCCATGGCGCAGTAGCCGCCGATGGGCAAAAGCCGCAGGGAATACTGCGTTTCACCGCGGGTGAACGAGAAAAGCTTTGGCCCCATGCCGATGGAGAATTCGTTGACGCACACGTGGCTCAGCTTCGCTGTGAAAAAGTGGCCGAACTCGTGGATGAAAATGATGAGCCCGAAGAGCAATACGCCGATAACGGCGAGCAGGATGCCCTGCACCACCGTGCTCATCTTGCGCTCTCCCCGCAGCGCTCCAGCACATAGGCGCGCGCTTTGCGGTCAGCTTCCAAAACGTCCTCCACGCTTGTAACGGGCGCGGTTTCAAATGTATCGGCTACATGGCACACGAGCTCGCCGATGTCCTGCCAGCCGATTTTTTCTTTTAAAAACAGCGCAACAGCGGCTTCGTTTGCACCGTTGACCGCCGCGGGCAATGTACCGCCGCGGCGAATGGCACGCTTGCACGCGCCGAAGCACGTAAAGGTTTCTTCGTCCGGCGCATAGAACGTCAACTTCTGCCAATCGGCCAAATTCAACTGCTTTACAGGCGACGGGAAGCGGCGCGGGTAGGTAAGCGCATACTGGATGGGAATGCGCATATCCGGCACGCCGAGCTGCGCGATGACGGAGTGGTCTTTATACTCAATGAGCGAGTGCACGATGCTTTCACGGTGCACAACAACATCGATGTCGTCCGGCTCCATATCGAAAAGCCACTTGGCTTCGATGAATTCGAGCCCCTTATTCATAAGCGTGGAGCTGTCTATGGTAACCTTCGCGCCCATGTCCCAGTTCGGGTGCTTTAAGGCGTCTGCGGGGCGGATATGCTGAAGCTCCCCGGCTTTTTTGCCGAAGAACGGACCGCCGGACGCCGTTAAGATGATTTTATTTAAGTCGCACTTTTTGTACATGCCCTGCAAACACTGGAAAATGGCAGAATGCTCGCTGTCTACGGGCAGAATTTCGATGCCGCTTTCTTTGGCGGTCTTCATGACGAGTGAACCGCCTGCGACGAGCGTTTCCTTATTCGCAAGCGTCATCTGCTTTTTGGCTTCGAGTGCCGTTAAGGTCGGCTTGAGACCCACCATGCCCACGACGGAGTTTAAAACGATATCAACGCTTTCCAGCTCCGTCAGGGCACAAAGGCCCTCCATGCCGCTGTACACCTTCACATTGAGGTCGCGGACGGCAGCGCGGAGCTTAGAAGCAGCTTCCAAATCAAAAACCGCAACTGCTTGCGGTTTAAATTCCCGGATCTGCTCTTCCAGAAGCCGAATATTGGAATGGGCAGCGAGCGCCTCCACTTTAACGGCGTGCTCCCCTTCCTTTTGTATACAGCGCACAACATCGAGCGCCTGTGTGCCGATGGACCCGGTAGAGCCGAGCAAAGCTAACTTTTTCATGCAGACCCATCCTTTCTTACGACACGATCGGCAGCAGCATCGTTACCATGTAGACAAACGGTGCGGTGAAAATCACGCTGTCGAAACGGTCCAAAATACCGCCGTGGCCCGGAATGACGCTGCCGAAATCTTTGATGTGGCAGCTTCTTTTAATGAGCGAAAAGCTGAGGTCGCCGAGCACGGACACAAACGCGCCGAAAAAGCCGATGATTAAGAGCGAGAGCCAGTTTGCCTGACGTTCGCCGCCGTAAATGCCGTAGGTGAAAATGAGACCCACGAGCTGCAAAATGATGACGCTGGACAACACGCCGCCGATGAGACCCTCCACAGTCTTTTTGGGGCTGATCTCCGGGCACAGCTTGTGCTTACCGAAGAGTTTGCCGGCGAAAAACGCGCCTGCGTCCGGAATCCATGCGGAGAATACGCACACGAGCGCGTAGAACATGCCGTGCTGGTCGCTCAACGTGCGCACCAGAACGATAGTCTGCAGCGCGAGTGGGATCAAAACGACCATGCTGTACACAACGGCCATTTCTTTAAAAGTGATCTCGCGGTGATGGCGCAGCAGCGCGCAGAAAATGCACGCCGTGAACGCGGAATAAATAAAGATATTTGCCTGCTGAAATTCACAGAACTGCACCAGCACGGCAGCTGTCATGCTGGGAACCGTGATATACCAGCGGTCGGAAAGTTCCAGCGCCTTGATGACTTCAAAAACAGCGAGCGCGGAGATAAACGCAATGGCAATATTGAGTGCCAGCGGAAAAGAGCGGTTGAACACGACGATTGCCATGAAAAATGCGACCAGCGTGACACCGGATAAAACTCTGTCCTTCATATACCTATGGTTTCCTTTCACCGTTCGGAATGTAATAGAAACGCGGTACAGGGCGGCATGTGCCGCCCGCACTGCAAAAAATCATACACCGCCGAAACGGCGTTGTCTGCTGTTGAACTTTTCAATGGCTTCGTCCAAGTGCTTCGGCTTGAAATCCGGCCAGAGAATATCAAAATATTCAAATTCGGTATAGGCGCTCTGCCACAAAAGGAAGTTTGAGATGCGCTCTTCGCCGCTTGGACGGATGATGAGATCCGGGTCAGGCTGGCCGGCGGTGTACATAGCGCCGGAAAGCGTTTCCTCCGTGATGTCCTCGGGCGAAAGCTCGCCGTTTTTGACGCGCTCTGCCAAAATGCGTGCCGCGCGGGTGATCTCTGCACGGCCGCCGTAGTTCATGGCGAGGTTCAGCACCATGCCGGTCTTCACGCTGCTCGCTTCCTCCACGCGATGAATGAGCGCCTGTAAGTCGGGCGCAAAAGCGGAAATATCGCCGATAAAGCGCACCCGGATATTCTCATTCATGAAGTCGCGCAGCGCTTCCTCGAGGTACTGGTGGAAAAGCTTCATCAGCGCAGAGACCTCCTCTGCGGGGCGGCTCCAGTTTTCCGTGGAAAACGCGTAGAGCGTGAGATATTTTACACCGATAGACGATGCATACCGCGTGATGGTGCGGAAATTCTGCGCGCCCGCCGTGTGGCCCGCCGTACGCGGCAGACCACGCTTTTTAGCCCAACGACCGTTGCCGTCCATGATGATGCCGATATGTGCCGGCACCTGCACGGGCGTTTTGTTTTCTTTACTTCCAAATGCCATTTCGGAGCCTTCCTTTTGCTTACAGGGTGAGAACTTCCTTCTGCTTTGCGGCAGAGCGTTCGTCTGCCTGCTTTACGTACTTATCCGTCAGCTCCTGCGTTTTCTTTTCCGCCTGCTTCAGGTCGTCCTCGGTCAGTTCGCCGTCTTTCTTCATCGCCTTCAGCTTTTCCATAGCGTCGCGGCGGATGGAACGCAGGGCGATTTTCGCTTCTTCTGCCATGTGGCTGACGTCCTTCACGATATCCTTACGCTTCTCTTCGGTGAGCGGCGGGAAAATGAGGCGGATGGTCTTGCCGTCGGACTGCGGGTTGATGCCGATGTCCGAGGTCTGGATGGCGCGCTCAATGGCGCGGCAGACGGAACCGTCCCACGGCTGAATGGTCAGCACGCGTGCCTCCGCAACGGAAACGGCTGCAAGCTGGTTGACCGGCGTGGGTGCGCCGTAGTAATCGACCATGACCTTATCGAGCACAGCCGGGTTTGCGCGGCCTGCGCGGATAGCGGCGTAGTCGCTTTCGAGTCTCGCGATGGTTTTGCCCATTTTGCTTTCTGCTTTTGCCAATACTTCCTTCATAAGTATATTCTCCTATCTGTTATTTCATTATACGTTTTGTGTGCTCTTTATCAGGGCGCACAAGGCTTCTCCCCTAAAAAGCTTTAGTCCTTCGTGATGACCGTGCCGACGTTTTCGCCGCAGACGGCGCGGACGATGTTCTCCGGGTCCTCAATGCTGAACACAAGGAACGGGATGCCACGGTCGTTACAGAAGGAAGCGGCCGTCATATCCATGACCTGCAGGTTCTGATTGAGGATTTCCATATACGTGAGATGATCGTACTTCTTTGCGTTCGGGTTCTTCTTCGGGTCGCTGTCGTAAACGCCGTCAACCATGGTCGCCTTTAAGATGACTTCGGCGTCGATTTCTGCACCGCGCAGCGCTGCGCCGGTATCGGTGGAGAAGTACGGGTTACCCGTGCCGCAGCCAAACACGACAACGCGGCCTTTTTCAAGGTGACGCACCGCACGGTTGCGGATGTACGGCTCTGCAACCTCCTGCATGGCGATAGCTGTCTGTACGCGCACGTCAAGGCCGACCTGCTCGAGGCCGTCCGCCACGCCGAGTGCATTGATGACCGTAGCCAACATGCCCATGTGGTCTGCACGGGTACGGTCCATGCTGCCGCTGCTTCTGCCGCGCCAGAAGTTGCCGCCGCCCACAACGATGGCGACCTCGCAGCCCATATCCACGATCTTCTTGATGGGCTCGCAGATCTTGACAACAGTGTCAAAATCGATGCCGTGACCGATCTTGCCGGAAAGCGATTCGCCGCTGAGCTTTAAAAGAACTCTTTTGTACTTCAAATTCATACGTTCATCCTCGATTCTTTAGTATTCCATATCCTATGACGCACACCCGCAAATTTTTTCAATTTGCAAATGCACAGATTTATACTTATACTTATTTTACATGACAGACCCCGATTTGTAAAGCGTATTTCCGAAATGTTCACGGAAATGAAAAATTTTTGCACAATGCACGAAATTCAAACGGCGTTCACAGTTTTGTGCTAAAAGTGTCTTATACTTAAAAAAACGGCTGAAAGGAGTGAAAAAGCACATGCAGCTTAGAAAAACGATTTTAGCTTCCGTGCTTTCTGCGGCGCTTGCGCTCTCTGCGGCCGCCTGCGGCACAGCGGAAAACACACAAAGTGTGAGCAGCGCGGCGGCTTCAGAGCACGTAGCGGAAACGCCGACGCCTTCCCCCGAAGCGACCGCAACGGCAGCGCCTACCGCCGAGCCGACGGTAAAATCCACCGCATCTCCCGCACCGGAAAGCAACGAGGTAAGCGAAAACGCAGAGATTACTGCGGAGATTGAAGCGATGGCGCCGCTTTTGGAAGCACACATTCTGGCGCAGATGAACGGCATGGCGTTTGACGCGAATGATCCCGTTTACTTTTGGCAGACCACGGCCTTTGCGGTGGACAACTGCGGCATGACGTTTTACAGCGCAGAGACGACCGGCAGCGCGCTGGTGCTCTCTCGCGGGGTGATGGAAGAAATTGTGAGCGGACTATTCGAAAGCGCCGCAAATGAAGACCTGCCGGATATTCCCGACTCGCTTTCGGGTGAGATTTCGTACGATGCGAACAGCGACACCTATGCGCGGCCTATAAGCGGCGGCGGCTTTTCCGTGGACATACAAAACTGTGTGAAAAGCGGAGATGTGTACACCGTGACGGCAGCGCTCATCCGCGACGAGAACGAGGCGGAACCGCAGGCAATCTTCACAGCGGAGCTCGTGCCGAATCCGCGCGAGGACAATACCGTATTTTTATATAGTATACGCACCGTGAAACAAATTTCATAAGCAAATTAAAAATGTCGCGCAGAATGTGTATTTCTTCTGCGTGACATTTTATTATCAAACTCTCTGTGAAACACAACAAAATAGTTCCCTAACACTCCGTTCATTTTTAGTACATGTATATCAATATAGAAATATCAATATGCGAATTTAGCACTTAACAAATCAAAAATTTTGATATACAATACAGTCGTAAAAAGAAGTTAGGTGGTGCAAACCACCGAGCTTTGCGATAAATTGCTTCACATAGAAAGGGCGATAGACTTATGGCAAGATTTACACTTCCCCGCGATTTGTATCATGGCAAGGGTGCTTTGGAAGAACTGAAGCATTTTGAAGGCAAGAAGGCTGTTGTTTGTGTAGGCGGCGGCTCCATGAAGCGTTTCGGCTTTTTGGACCGTGCAGTCGGCTATCTGAAGGAAGCCGGCATGGAGGTCGAGCTGATTGAAGGCATTGAGTCTGACCCGTCTGTTGAGACCGTTATGAAGGGTGCGCAGAAGATGATCGAGTTCCAGCCGGATTGGATCATCGCGATGGGCGGCGGCTCTCCGATCGATGCCGCAAAAGCTATGTGGATCAAATATGAATACCCGGACGTTACGTTTGAGGATATGTGCAAGGTCTTCGGCCTGCCGAAACTGCGCCAGAAGGCACACTTCTGCGCCATTTCCTCTACTTCCGGCACCGCAACGGAAGTGACCGCGTTCTCCATCATCACCGATTATCAGAAGGGCATCAAGTACCCGATCGCTGACTTCGAGATTACCCCGGATGTCGCCATCGTTGACCCGGACCTTGCCGAAACGATGCCGAAGAAGCTCGTTGCGCACACCGGTATGGATGCTATGACCCATGCGATTGAAGCATATGTTTCCACCGCAAACTGCGATTTCACCGACCCGCTCGCCATCCACGCAATCGAGATGATTATGAAGGACCTTATCCCGTCCTATAATGGCGATATGACCGCCCGCGACAACATGCACAACGCACAGTGTCTGGCCGGTATGGCGTTCTCCAACGCTCTGCTCGGCATCGTACACTCCATGGCACACAAGACCGGCGCTGCGTTTGCCGATTACGGCGCACACATCATCCACGGCGCTGCAAACGCTATGTACCTGCCGAAGGTCATCGCGTTCAACGCAAAGGACGAGACCGCAAAGAAGCGTTACGGTGTCATCGCCGACTACATGCACCTCGGTGGCAACAACGACGACGAGAAGGTACAGCTGCTCATCAAGTACCTGCGCAACATGAACGACGAGCTGAACATTCCGCACTGCATCAAGCACTACGGCCCGGACAGTTTCCCGACCGAGAACGGCTTTGTACCGGAGAACGTCTTCCTTGAGAGACTGCCGGAGATTGCAAAGAACGCTATCGCCGACGCCTGCACCGGTTCCAACCCGCGTCAGCCCAGCCAGGAAGAAATGGAAAAGCTGCTTAAGTGCTGCTACTACGACACGGAAGTGGACTTCTAAGTCTATAAAGACAATCTATAACGCACCCCGGGCATCTGTCCGGTAAAAGGACATCTTATCCCTGCCGCCCGGTATTTCTTCGGAAATCGCCGCACGGCAGGGATTTCCTGTCTTTTCCCGTTGTAATTTTGATATTTCTCTGTTATAATAGTATCGTTTGCAGGTTTTAAAGGCAAAAATTGCAAAACCGGCATCCGACACAGACAAAACTTAGGCAAAACCGCACAAACTGCGCACATGCCTGAAGGGAAAGGTTTTGAAGTATGTATAAGATCGTTAAAAAACAGCCGCTGAACCCCACGGTGACGCGGATGGAGATCGAGGCGCCGCTCATTGCGAAAAAAGCAAAGCCCGGCCAGTTTATCATTCTGCGCGTAGACGAAAACGGCGAGCGTATTCCGCTGACCGTTGCCGGCTATGACCGCGAAAAGGGCACCGTTACAATTATTTTCCAGATTGTCGGCGCAACGACCGAAAAGCTCAACCACTTAAACGAAGGTGAATGTCTGCACGACTTCGTAGGCCCGCTTGGCGTACCAACGCATGTAGACGGCCTTAAGAAGGTCTGCGTTATCGGCGGCGGCGTAGGCTGCGCCATCGCACTGCCCATTGCCGAAGAGCTGCACGCCATGGGCGCGGAAGTCACCTCTATCATCGGCTTCCGCAATCAGGATCTCGTGATTCTGGAAGACGAATTCAAGGCTTGCTCCGACCACTTCACGCTGATGACGGACGACGGCTCCTACGGCGAAAAGGGCAATGTCACCGCCCCGCTGAAGACGCTGCTTGAAAACGGCGAGCGTTTTGACGAGGTCATCGCCATCGGCCCGCTGATCATGATGAAGTTCGTCTGCCTCACCACAAAGGAATACGACCAGAAGACCGTTGTTTCCATGAATCCGATCATGGTAGACGGCACGGGCATGTGCGGCGGCTGCCGCCTGACCGTTGGCGGCAAAACGAAGTTTGCCTGCGTAGACGGCCCGGACTTTGACGGCCACGAGGTCGATTTTGACGAGGCGATGAGCCGCTCCCGCAGCTACACTTCTTTCGAGCGCCACGCTTATGAGGAAGCCTGCAACCTGTTCAAGAAGGAGGTTGAGTGATCATGCCTAACATGAGAATGACAAAGAACCCCATGCCCTCACAGGACCCGAACGTTCGCAACAAGAACTTTAAAGAGGTCACACTGGGCTATACCGAAGAAATGGCGCTGGACGAAGCACAGCGCTGCCTGAATTGTAAGAACATGCCGTGCGTTTCCGGCTGCCCGGTCAATATTCATATTCCGGAATTCATCAAAAAGGTCGCCGAGCACGACTTTGAGGGCGCGTATCAGGTTATTGCGCAGTCCTCTTCCCTGCCGGCTGTCTGCGGCCGTGTCTGTCCGCAGGAGACGCAGTGCGAAGGCAAGTGCGTGCGCGGCATTAAGGGCGAACCGGTCGGCATCGGCCGTCTGGAGCGTTTTGTTGCCGACTGGCACAACGCACACGCTACCGTTGCCACCATCACCGCGCCGAAGAACGGCCACAAGGTTGCCGTTATCGGTTCCGGCCCTGCGGGTCTTACCTGCGCGGGCGACCTCGCAAAGCTGGGCTACGACGTGACGATTTACGAAGCGCTGCACCTTGCAGGCGGCGTGCTCGTGTACGGCATCCCGGAGTTCCGTCTGCCGAAGTCCATCGTGCAGAAGGAAGTCGATAACCTCAAGGCGCTCGGCGTCAAGGTGGAGACCAACATGGTTATCGGTCGTATCCTGACGATTGAAGAGCTGAAGGACGAGTACGGCTACGAGGCCGTGTTTGTCGGCACGGGTGCAGGTCTTCCCCGCTTTATGAACATCCCGGGCGAGAACCTAAAGGGTGTGTACTCCGCAAACGAATTCCTCACCCGCAGCAACCTGATGAAGGCTTACCGCGATGATTCCACTACGCCGATCCAGCACGCGAAAAACGTGGCGGTCGTCGGCGGCGGTAACGTGGCCATGGACGCCGCGAGAACCGCAAAGCGTCTCGGTGCGGAGAACGTGTACATCATCTACCGCCGCGGCATGGCAGAACTGCCGGCACGTAAGGAGGAAGTGGAGCACGCAGAGGAAGAGGGCATCATCTTCCATACGCTGACGAACCCGGTAGAGATTTTGCCGACGGACGTCACCGACCCGCGTGACCCGAACTACGGCTGGGTCGCCGGTATTCGCTGCGTAAAAATGGAGCTTGGCGAGCCGGACGCTTCCGGCAGACGCAGCCCGATCGTCATTGAGGGCAGCGAATTCGATATTCCGATGGATTGCGTTATCATGTCCCTCGGTACTTCCCCGAACCCGCTGCTGAAAGCCACTACCCCGGGTCTTGAGACCCAGAAGCGCGGCCAGATCATCGCGGACGAACACGGCCTCACCTCCATCGAGGGTGTGTACGCAGGCGGCGACGCCGTAACGGGCGCCGCAACGGTTATCCTCGCCATGGGCGCAGGCAAGACCGCCGCAGCTGCGATCGACAAGTACATTCAGGAAAAGAAGTAAGTCAGCTTTTCCCCTAACCTAAAAATGAACGGCACCGGTGACAAATTTCATCGGTGCCGTTTTGCTGTGTTTGGCGGGTTTAATTTTCAAATGCTTTCCGCACCCACTGCGTCGTGTAGGCGTCTGCCGGGCGGTCTTTCCGCACGCCGGAACCGACCTGCACGCCCATCAAAATGCGCGGCTCACGCTCGGCAAATGCCATAAAACGCGCCAAAATTTCATCGTATCTGCCCATTTTTCACAGCTCCTTTTTTCGATCCTTTTAGAAAAATAAGCAGAGTATACCACGTTTTTCAGAGAAACGCAACGCCCTTTTGTATACTGCCGAAAGCATCTTGAATTTTCAAGATTTTGGCAGTATAATTCTATTGGCAAATCTACCCGAAAAGAGGTTTTCTGAATGAAAAAAGTGCTTTTGCTCGGCGATTCCATTCGCATGGGCTATGACGATTATGTAAAAGAAGAGTTAGACGGCAAGTGTGAGGTCGTTTACGATGCCGAGGACAACGGCCGCTTCGCTGCGTACACGCTGTGGCAGGCGAACCAGATGTTCAAGCATCACGGTCATTTTGACGTGGTACACTGGAACAACGGCTACTGGGATATGAACATTGAGGCTCCGATGACGGAGGCCATGCACCCCGTTGAGGAATATGTGCACTTCTTAAAGCGCATCATCAAGCTGTGCAGAGAAAACGGCGCGAAGATCATCTTCGCGACCACCACGCCGATTTTGGAGCCCGGCATGGCGGCAGACAACACCGGCACGCAGGCGGACAGCATCAACTACAATAACGAGTGGGTGGAGCTGTATAACGACGCCGCCAAAAAGCTGATGGCAGAGGAAAACATCCCGGTGAACGACCTTTACGCGCTGTGCAAGGAAGGCGAGCACTATTATAAGTGCCCGGATATGCTGCACCTGACCGAGGAAGGCTACCGCAAGTGCGCAAAGCAGGCGGCCGACATGATCCTGAAGGAGCTCGGTGAAGCATGAGCTCCGGCGTAAAAAAGACGAACGCCATGCGCATGCTGGACGGCGCGAAGATTCCCTATGAGGTGCGCACATATGAATTTGAGGAGACCGATCTCGCGGGCGTACACGCGGCAGACGCCGTGGGCATGCCGTATGAGACGGTGTTCAAAACGCTCGTTGCGCGCGGCGATAAGACCGGGTTTGTCGTGTTTTGCATCCCCGTAGCGGAGGAATTAGACCTCAAAAAAGCTGCCAGAGCCAGCAAAAATAAATCCGTGGAGCTTCTGCACGTGAAAGACTTGCTGCCGACGACCGGCTATATCCGCGGCGGCTGCTCGCCCGTGGGCATGAAGAAGGAGTTCCCGACGTATATCGACGAGACCGCCATGCTGTTTGATGCAATCGCCGTCAGCGGCGGTATGCGCGGCGTGCAGCTCATCGTAAACCCGGATCAGCTTTTGGGCTTCGTCAAAGGCGAGTATGTCGATTTGACGGCGTAACACAGAGCGAACTGTAACGGCGATAAAAACCTTTTGATCCAACTTTTCTCAAAAAAATTCACGCTCCCCTGCTTACTTCTTTAAAGTATCTGCAGCGGGAGCGTGTTTTATATCTGCTATTTTTATAAATAACTTTTTGCGAAAGCGTATAATCAGTGGTTCATGAGCGCTTCGGCATTTTCGTTTTCGTTTACAAGTCCGAGGTCGTGCTTGATCTTCGTGGTGGAGATGCCCGGCGTGCGCGGCAGGAAAACGAGCTCGCAGTAATCCTTGAGGTAGTCAAAGCGATCGCTGTTTTCCCAGTCACTGCCCATAACGACTACGTCCACATGGTAGTCCTTCACGTCGCTGATCTTCTGATCCCAGCTTTCCTCCGGAATGACGAGGTCAACGTAGCGAATGGCTTCGAGCATCATTTTGCGCGTTTCATAATCGTGAAACGCTTTTTTGCCCTTGCCGGCGTTGAACTCATCCGTGGAAAGCGCCACGATAAGATAATCGCCCAGTGCCTTTGCGCGCTTTAAAAGGTTGATGTGGCCGTAATGCAGCAGGTCAAACGTTCCGTAGGTCAATACTCGTTTCATGTTTTAGCCTTTCCTTTCGTTTTTTACAGCTTGCTCAATGCTCCGGTTTCTGTAAGAGTCATCGCCTGCCGTTACACTTTGAATATTCAGATGCGGCAAAATACGGAATACTTCCCGCGCGAAAACAGCATCGCAATTATACGTATTACGCTCTCTGCTGAAAAACAGCTTGATGTTTTCCGGCAAAGAAAGGAACATCTGCGTATCAATCACGGTGTAATCCAGCCAATCGTTATATTTATCGGTCAGCTCCTTGAGGGTGAGCTCGTTGAAATCCCTGCGCAGGAAAACCGCTACGGGCGCTTCCATGGAACAGAGCTGCTGTTCCAGCTCTTTCGCCCAACCCTTATGGTCGTTCTTTCCGACAAGATAAACATTTCGCGGCTGCTTTTTGTTTTCGGCATAATCGATCACTTCAAACTTCGGCGCTTTTCCGTAGAACAGCATGTCGTTCAGGTTCTGGATATTATCCGGCGCATCGTAATTTGTAAACATCTTATAATACGCGTCATACGCCGCACTGTTCACGTCTGCCTGCTTATCGTTTTCGTGCAGGTATGCGAGCATTTCATTCATGGTATAAATTTTGCGGAACGGGAGGTCGCGCACATCCATATACATGCCACGCTCTGCCATGTACGCATCATAGTCGTACATAAAGAGCACGATCGGCTTGCGCGTGATGGAAAAATCGAAGAAAACGCTGGAATAGTCCGTAATCAGCACGTCCACAGCATTCAAAAAGCTGTAACTGTCCACGTCATCCGGGAATTTTACAATATGCTTATAGCCTTCGATCGGCACTTTATCTTTTACAAGCGGATGCAGGTTCACGTACATGATCTGCTTATCCGTCAGCGCGCTGTCGAACTTTGTCAGCAGGTCGCGCACTTCCGCTTCGTACCCGCCTTTGTTTGCGCCGGAGCTCATCGCGCCGCGCCAAGTCGGCATGTAGGCAAAGGTTTCCTTGCCGTCCATTCCGTATTGCTTTCGCACCGCCGCTGCCGCGTCTTTATCCCAGAATATCGCGTTGCGCGGGTACCCGCTCAGGATCACCTTTCCCGTATAGAGGTGGTTCAGGTTGTAATCTTCCATCATGTGATCCATCGTATAGCGGTTCGGGTGCAGAAGATAGCTGCTGTGCAGGAAATTGCGCTGCATGTTGCTCATATCCTGAATGCCCATCGCCATTTTTTTGCCGAGGGTCTTCAGCGGCGTTCCGTGCCATGTATTCAAATAGACCTGCCCTTCACGGCGGATAAAATACGTTGGGAAGCTCACGTTATTTACAAGGTATCGGCTCGTTGCCAAAATCTTCTGGTATTTTCTCGAGCCGAGCGGGATAAGCTGCACACGGTTCAGACCATACGCATCTAATATCTTCCGGTGCTCGCCCATCAGCTCTTTTTTCGACGTGTAATAGATGGTAAACGTCGGGTCCTTTGCCAGCTCGCGCATCATTGCGAACGGCGAATCATTTAGGTTCGTACCGTGGAAGGATTCAAAAAGCACCTGCTTGTCGCAAAGCGGCTTCTTTTTACACGTGCGCACATAGTAGTATTTATTCAAATAACTGCGCTTTGAGAAAACCGTCAAAGCCTTGCGCATCGTTTTTGCCGCTTTGCCCAAAAGGCGCAGCACGGAATTCGGCATCATGCTGTAAAGATACCACGTGAACTCGTGCTTGGCCAAAGCGCCCATCAGCCGTTTTTTGGAGAAGAAAAAGTCAAAAAACACCTTGTTTCTGCGCCAGTCATCAAAATAGTGATCCAGATGCTGAAAGCCCTTACGGACGACTTTAAACTGCAGATCTTTATCTTTATATGCCGTAAAATCGCGGAAGCGCAGGATCGTGTGCTTCAAATTGATGAAGCCGAGCACCTCTTTAAACTCCTCGAATGCGCCTTCCCGAATATAGTATTCGTTCATGATTGCGAGCGAATCATACATCTGCAGGATGTTCTCGGAGAATGTCGCCGTGATTGCGCCTTCGCGCTTTAGAATATAGTAGTACAGCGGCTCGTTTACTTTGGAGATTCGGTTGGCATGCAGCATCAGCGGATAGATGGTCGCAATGTCCTCATAAATTTTCCCTTTCGGGAAGCGTATCCCCGTGCGCTCAAATAAGGCGCGGCGGTAAATTTTATTCCAGGCATACGGTGCATTTGTGTACAGAAGCTTCGGGTTTTCGTGCAGGCTCACACCGAACTCCAGCGTGCTGCCGCGCTGGAAAAAGCGCCGCGTTTCGGTATTTTCGTCTATGCCGTAATAGCCGCAAACCACAATGTCCGAATCCGTTTCAGCGGCGCGGTCGTACAGCTTTTGGTACATGGTCACGTTTAAATAGTCATCGCTGTCCACAAAGCCGATGTATTCACCGTGCGCATACGGAATACCGTAGTTGCGCGCATCGGATAGTCCGCCGTTTTCTTTGATAAGGCTTATCACCTTCTGCGGATATGCTGCGGCATAACGGTCTATGATCGCCTGCGAATTATCCTTTGTGCCGTCGTTGACAACAATGATCTCCATTTCTTCCAGCGTTTGCTTCACTAAGGAATCAAGGCAACGCTCCAAATACGCTTCAACGTTGTATACAGGAACGATAACGCTGACTTTTATCGAATCAAAATTACGTTCTGACTTCATTTTATCTATCATTTATCCCTTCTGTAAGGAAAGTCATTATAAGATCCACACAGCGCTGCGTGTTGTTCGTGTCATCCGTCTCCACGAATTCTTTTCTGAAGGCGGTGAGCTTTTCGTAATCGTAGGGCGTGTGGAGGATACAGTCGACCAGAGGCTCGGCTTTTGTGAATGCGCAGTGCGGCATCTCTGCAAGCGGGTCAAAGTTGAGGCCGCGCGTTTCCTTGTAGCGCTCTAAATCGTAAACGTAGAAATACACCGGCTTTTTGATGAGGCTCGCCTCAATGGAAATAGCGGAATAGTCCGTGATGACGGCGTCTGCTACTGCCATTAGCGTGAAGGTGCCGAACTCCGGGCACTCGCGGAACTTCGGCAGCACACAGCGGCGCTCCAAGCGCTCGCGGTCGAGTGGGTGCAGCCGCACGATGAGCAGCATACCCATTTTTTCCGCCGCCGTGATGAGCGGCTCAATCTCAGGCGTTTGCTCGCCGTCGCGGAACGTGGGAGCGTATAGGACGATCTTCTGCCCGCGCAGCTCCGGGTAGGCCGCGAAAAAACGGCGGCGGCAACGCGCGCGATTCATTTTCAAAATGGCGTCTACGCGCGGCACGCCGGTCACGCGCATTTTATCGGCAGAAACGCCGAACGCCTCCTCATAGGCTTTTGCTGTACGGTGACTCGCACAGAGCACGGCATCGTAGTGCTTATGCATCCCCATGCGCTCCGCAAGCTCTTTATCGCGCCCGCCGGGCACGGAAAGCGCCTGCCTGCCAAACTTCTTAATGGCGCCAAGCGCGTGCCAGACCTGCACCACACGCAGCTCTTTACGGTGATGCAGCACGCTGACCGGGATGCAGTAGCCGTCTATGATGCACACATGCGCGGTGGAAAGCTCCGCAGCGCAGTGCAGCAAATGGAAACAATAGCGCAGGAGCTCTAACGGCGTATCGCCCATTTCGCGGCAGAGATACACAAGGCGCACCCCTGGATCACGCACTTCAATCTCTGTGCCGAGCTGTTCAAAATCCGGCCGCTGGCTGTTCGACTGGCGGCTGATCATGACGACTTTTTTCTGCATGGGGCGCAGCTTCATGACGGCGTATACGGCGTTATACAGCGCTTTGAAAACGGAGATCAGCCCGAGCAGTATTCTTTTTTTCACAGAGGCTTCGCCCCTTTCTGTGCAGCGCCGTTCCATTTTTGCGCATAGCGTGTGGCCTTTGCCCGCACACCAAACACACGCTGCCAAATTTTGCCGTTGCGGAAAGCCGCACTTTTCCGCATTAAACAGAGTTAGTATACCACACTGTGCAGAAAATCGCCAGTGTTTTACCGTAAAGTTCGCCGTTTCATTAAATCTTTGTAACAGTACGGAAAAATTTGCGCCCGAACCCCCGTGAATTTGTCGCATTCGCAGGAAAATTCAGGGTATTTTGCCTCCTAACCCTGCGTCAAAATCGTCTAAAAAGTCACAAATTCGCCGTAAGCCATAGGAAAAACGGGCAAGCACCGAAAAAGTGCCGCCCGTTTTTGTTTAGTCGAACGAGGGGTTAAACGCGTAGAAGTTTTTGGAATCGAGTCGGTCAGTCGCGATGCGCAAGCCCTCGCCAAAGCGCTGGTAATGCACAATCTCGCGCTCGCGCAGGAACTTGATGGGGTCGCGCACATCGGGATCATCCGCAAAGCGCAGGATGTTGTCATACGTTACGCGGGCCTTCTGCTCGGCGGCGAGGTCTTCGTTGATGTCTGCCAGCGTGTCGCCCGTTACGGCGATGCACGCTGCACTGAACGGCGCGCCGGAGGCCGCTACCGGGTAAACGCCCGTCGTGTGGTCGATGAAATACGCATCAAAGCCTTGCTTTTGAATCTCCTCCTGCGTCAAATTCCGCGTCAGCTGGTACACGATTGTCCCCACCATCTCGAGATGAGCGAGTTCTTCGGTGCCTACATACGTGACAGAAATGCTCCGGTGTCCTTGTTTGGAGGACAAGCAGTTGAGTTTTGGACTTAAAATACATAGTCTTACCGAATTTAAGTCTGTAAAAAAGCGTTGCGATTCCGATAATGCAGAGCATTCAAAAAGCCCTGATTTCATCGAAAAAATGAAGCCAAAACGAATTGTAAATCTGTATGCAGTTGCTTCTGTATAAGTATTAACTGTGTAAGGACTGCTATTAAACTTGTATCTGCTTCTTGCGGACAAGCAAATCTGCACTTTTCAACTGGTTGCTTCAAGAAAAGTCGAAAATCACTCAATTTATCGCAGTTGATTTTGAGCTAAAAACCGAATATTTTGCCCGATTACATAGCCGTCTGCTGCGCCGCAGGCGGCTAAATTTATGTAAAGGAGGAAACCCATATGGCGAATTGCAAAGTAATCGCGGTGACGAACCAAAAGGGCGGCGTGGGCAAGAGCATTTTTGCCCACGACAAGAACGGCAAGGTCGCCGCCGCATACCGCTCGCTGACGAAGGAGGTGTTGGAGCTTGAGCGCAAAACCGAGAGATTTAGGGATGACGCCGCTCGATGATCTGTTCTCCACCGACGAGAGTCGTGCGGAAGCGCAGCTTGAAAAGGTCGTCACGCTGAACCCCGCCGACATCTCCGACTTTCCCAACCATCCGTTCAAGGTCAAGCAGGACGAGGCTATGGCGGAGATGGCGGACAGCGTAAAGCAGTACGGCGTGCTGGTGCCTGCCCTTGTCCGCCCCAAGGCGGACGGCGGCTATGAGATGGTTGCCGGTCACAGGCGAAAGTGTGCGGCAACACTGGCAGGAATCACCGAAATGCCCTGCATCGTCCGCAATCTCACTGATGACGAAGCGACGATCATCATGGTGGACAGCAATTTGCAGCGAGAAACGATCTTACCGTCCGAAAAGGCATTTGCCTACAAGATGAAGTTGGAAGCCATAAAACGGCAAGGTGAAAGAACAGACTTAACTTCTTCTCCACTGGATAAGAAGTTGAAAGGACTAACCTCTGCACAGCAGGTCAGTCAAAAGAGTGGCGACAGTCAGCCACAGATTTATCGCTATATCCGCCTGACCGAGCTGATTCCACCGATGCTGGACATGGTGGACAGCGGCAAGGTTGCTTTCCGCCCCGCCGTGGAGCTTTCCTACCTCTCCAAAGAACAACAGCAGAGCCTATATGACACGATGGAGTGCGAGGACTGCACACCGTCGCTGGCGCAGGCCATCAAAATGAAAGAGTTCAGCCGGGACGGAAAGCTGTCCGCAGAAGTTATCCTTTCCATTATGCAGGAGGAAAAGCCGAACCAACGTGAAAAGCCTGCTTTTCGCGACGAGCGAATAACGAGGCTCATTCCGAAATCGATTCCGCGAGGGCAGGAAACCGATTTTGTGATTCGAGCACTTGAATTTTACAATCGGCATTTGCAGCGCCGACGCGATCAGGAAAGATAAAGGGACGCCTTAGGGAGAGTCTGCCCTTTTGCGGAAGTGAAACGGCTGCGTAAATTTTCTCCCCCTCGCCACACCTCACCCCCTGTTACTCCCTGTACTACCCGAAAAAGAAAGATCACCGCTATATGTGGTCTGTATAGAAACTTTCCGAAAGGCAGCTGAAAAGCTGCTTTTTGTTTTTCAGAACGAACGGAGGAAAAAATATGGTTCATTTCTTTGATGCGGACATAGCGAAAAAATACGGAGTCAATGCGGCGGTGCTGACCTCCTTCCTTTGGGATTGTACCGAGCAGAAAAGCGCCGAATCGCCGCAGCTCCATGAGGGCAAGGTTTGGGTGCGCTGTTCGGTGCAGATGATGACCGGCTTTCTCCCGTTTCTGTCTTACGACGAGATCCGCTATGCCCTAAAGCGGCTGGTCAAGGGGCGGGTACTCACAAAAGGGCAATTCAACGAGAACCGCTTTGACCGCACGAACTGGTATGCCTTTACCGAGTTCGGACAATTTCTTATGGCAGAAAGCGAGGGACGGACGCAATGATGCACGTAGCAGATACAAGGGACTGCGCTTTTGAAGCCTTTATTACCAACCTCGGCAAATACAACGAGGGCTTTTTGGTGGGCGAATGGGTGGAGTTCCCCGTGACCAATGAAGAAATGCAGGCAGTTTTTCGGCGCATCGGCATCGGGCGGCGCTATGAGGAATGGTTCATCACCGACTATGACTGCCCGGACGAGGTTATCGGCAAGGTGCTCGGAGAATACGAGAGTCTGAGCGAGCTGAACTATCTCGCCGGGCAGATCATGGAACTGCGGGAGAGTGACGATTTCTGGCAGGCGGTTTTGGACTTGGGTGAGAACACCGGCAGCGTGCAGGAGCTGATCAACCTGACCGAGAATTTGGACTGCTTTGATTACCTGCCCGGTGTGCGGAGTGACTACGACCTCGGCTATTACTGGATTGAGGAAAGCGGATGCTACGACACAAGCAACCTTGGCGCACTGGCAAATTATATCGACTATGAAAGTTTTGGGCGCGATATTCGGTATGAAGAAGGCGGCGTGTTCGGGGATAACGGCTATGTGCGGTCAAACGGCGGCCGCTTTGTGGACATCTACGACGGCGACATCGAGAGCATCCCCGAAGAATACCGGATCAGCTCGCCTGTTGTGATGGAGCGTACCGAAGTCAAACGGCAAACGGAGCAGCCGGAACGATAGAATATGTGCCGTTTTCTGCATATACAATTCCATTATATGCACATATTTCAAGGAAAATATATGCATATAACTCATATAGTTGCTTGCTTTTCTGCATATAATATGCTATAATTATGTGCAGAAAGGCTGGTGCTGTATGAGAAAATTCGATTACTCCTTTTTGAATAACGGTTTGCTGCCTGCAAACCTTGTGAACCTCACTTTCAATATTGCGGCACTCAAAACAATGGCGGGTGTGCGCAAGGACGAATACACGCAGATCTTCACGGAGCTGGAAGCTGTTGCAAAGGTGCAGTCCATCAAAAGCTCCAACGCCATCGAGGGCATTGTGACCAGTGACGAGCGTATCGCCGCCATTGTCAATCAGAACAGCGCCCCGCTGAACCACAACGAGGCGGAGATCGCCGGGTATAGAGATGCGCTGAATGAGATCCACTTGGGCTATGAACATATTGACTTCCGGCAGAGCGACATTCTGCGGCTGCACGAAACGATGATGAGCTTTGCGGGCTATGAGTACGGCGGGCAGTACAAGACGGACGACAATGTGATTCTGGAGATCGACGCTGACGGAAACCGTCGTGTCCGCTTCCGTCCTACCCCTGCGAGCGAAGCGCCGAAATCAATGGAGCAGTTGGAGCTTGCTTATCTGGATGCACGAAACGATGCAAATATCAATCAGCTCCTTTTGATCCCCTGTGTGATTCTGGACTTCCTCTGCATCCACCCGTTCCGGGACGGCAACGGCAGAATGTCCCGCCTGCTCTCGCTGCTGCTGTTATACAAAAACGGCTTTGACGCAGGAAAATATGTGTCCTTCGAGGAACAGATCAACAATTACAAGGCATATTATTACGAAGCCCTGCGGCAGTCCTCGGCAGGATGGGAAACGAATGAGAACTCCTATTTCCCCTTTATCGAGAATTTCCTGTCCACCCTTTATATGTGCTATAAGGAACTGGACAAGCGGTTTGCGGTGGTACACGGCAAGAAAATCACGAAGAAAGCCCGTGTGGAAGCGACCGTCCTGAACAGCCTGACGCCGCTTTCCAAAGCAGAGATTTGCAAAATTCTTCCCGATGTCAGCCCCACGACCGTCGAAGCCGTCCTCGGCGCCATGGTCAAAACCGGCTCGGTAAAACGAATCGGCTCAGGACGGGCGACGAGATATATTAAGGCGTAAGGAGAATAACAATGTTTTTCTACGGAAAGACCATAGATGTTAATATGCGTTGCTTGCGGCAACGGCCCTTTTGCGATTAAAATAAGCGCATCAAGTCCTAAGGAGGCGTGGATATGTTGAATGAAAACATCAAAAGGGCAAGAAAAGCGAAAGGCCTTTCTCAAGAAGAACTTGCCGTAAAGCTAAATGTAGTAAGACAGACGGTATCAAAATGGGAAAACGGTTTGTCGGTTCCGGATTCTGATTTACTGATTTTTCTGGCAGAGGAATTAGACACATCCGTAAGTGCGTTGCTTGGTGAAACCATACAGGAGCAGGAGCCTGACGATCTCAAGACTATTTCCGAAAAGCTTGAGATAATCAACCTCCAGCTTGCCAAAAGAACCATGGCACGGACAAAGGTCATTCGGTGGGGACTCCTTTCTCTGTGCGCGCTGATCGTTATCGTATATGTCGTTCTTGCAGCAATGAAGAGTTCTTATTTGGGCTGGGATTACAGTAATCCTGAACTGGCGGTTGCGGGAACGATTCTACATGGTTTCGAGTTTATCTTTGCAAGGCTTGCCCCCATTGTGCTGCTTGTTTGCGTGGTTGGAGTCATGTTGACATGGAGGAAGCGGTAATGAAAAAAATCGTAATCACAGTCCTTGCCGTTGTCGCTGTGCTGGCCATTGCCGTGATCTTTGCGTTTCACAGGACAGACCAACCGTCAGAAATCAACGAGAACGAAATCGCCCTTCAGATACAACTTGATTTGAAGGAAGATGTGGGACTTCTTATTATTGATAGCGACATCGACGGGCAGAAAGAGAGTGGAGGCATCTCCAACGCGGATAAAACCATGCTTAAAAAAGACGATTTGATATATTGGTCGATTGATAAGCAACACTACGAAACCGTTTCTGATATGGTTGAGCTTTTATTGAATTTCACGGTTATCACAGAATACTGCGACCCAAACTATGAGAACATTTATCCTGAAGAATATACGATGCCGATGAAGCCAATTACTTTTACAGCAAAATTCGGTGATGCCTATTCGATTAGAATCACTGGCGATAAAGTAAATGGATACCAGGCAATTATGGAACAGGCATAATAAAAACGCAGGGACGGGCAGATTCACTTCGATAAATTGAATAGCACATACATAGCCGAGAGGTTTTCATTTTGAAAACCCCTCGGCTATTTTCATGTCAGAACGGAGGTGAAACATATGCCATATATCCCGCCGGAGGTGGTAGCGCGAGCCCGTGAGATGGACTTGCTGACCTATCTTCGGACTTATGAACCGCAAGAGCTGGTGCATTTCGGGGGCAGCACCTACTGCACCCGTGAGCACGACAGCCTAAAAATCTCCAACGGCAAAT